>NZ_JAUBSH010000064.1:0-38844 GCF_036704705.1 Microcoleus sp. K1-B1
TAGATAGTCTAGATGGAAGCTCATAACGGTAAATGTATTAGTAGGTACATTTTACACCATAAACTCAGGAGAGCCAACAAGAAAAAGCCAAAAGCATTCGCAGTCCGGGATGGCGAGGATCGCGTTTGTCGGTTAAAACTCGCGACGGTGCAGATTTGGCAGTGGAGTACAGCAACCAGGTGTGGCAATGCGATCACACTCGCGCTGATCTGTTGCTAGTGGATCAGCATGGGGAAAGTTTAGGTCGTCCTTGGTTGACGACGGTTATTGATACCTATTCTCGCTGCATTCTGGGCATTAATTTAGGCTTTGACGCTCCCAGTTCTCAGGTAGTGGCTTTAGCTTTGCGCCATGCTATTTTGCCGAAGCAATACGGTGCAGAATATGGTCTGCATTGCCAGTGGGGAACTTATGGGAAGCCAGAGCATTTTTATACTGATGGCGGTAAGGATTTTCGTTCGGAACATTTGCAGCAAATAGGAGTGCAGTTAGGGTTTGTTTGCCATTTGCGCGATCGCCCCTCTGAAGGTGGTATTGTCGAGCGTCCCTTTGGCACATTGAACACCGAGCTATTTTCCACTTTGCCGGGATATACGGGGTCAAATGTACAAAAGCGGCCGGAAGATGCAGAAAAAGAAGCCTGTTTGACTCTGCGGGAGTTAGAGCAGCATTTAGTTCGCTATCTTGTTGATAACTACAATCAGCGTCTTGACGCTCGGATGGGCGACCAAACAAGGTTTCAACGATGGGAAGCTGGTTTACTTGCTATGCCACCTTTAATCTCAGAAAGAGATTTGGATATTTGCTTGATGAAACAGTCGAGGCGAATTATTCAAAGGGGCGGCTACTTACAATTTGAAAACTTAATGTATCGAGGTGAATATTTGGCGGGTTACGCAGGGGAAAGTGTAGTGCTGCGATATGACCCCAAAGATATTACAAGGCTTTTGGTTTACCGCAATGAGGGTAGTAATGAGGTATTTTTAGCCCGTGCAGTAGCACAAGATTTAGAAGCTGAAGAACTATCTTTAGATGAGGCGAAAGCTAGTAGCCGCAAGGTTCGGGAAGCTGGGAAAGCGGTTACTAACCATTCGATTTTGGAGGAAGTGCGCGATCGCGAAACTTTCCTCACTCAGAAGAAAACGAAAAAGGAACGCCAAAAGGCTGAACAAGGTGAAATCCGTAAGGCAAAACAGCCTGTATCTATGGAACCGGAACCGGAGGAAGTGGTATCGCACAACACTGAAGCTGAACCAGAAATGCCGGAAGTATTGGATTACGAACAAATGCGCGAAGATTACGGGTGGTAAAAAATGACGAATCAAGGCGATACTCCGCTTAACCCAGAAAAAAATCAAAAGGAAATTCAAAGATTGAACCGCAAGACTTTTGTGGAGTTGGAACAGGTGAAAAGTCTCCATACGTGGCTGGAAGGAAAGCGCCAGTCTCGGCAGGCGGGGCGAATTGTGGGCGAGTCGAGGACGGGCAAAACTATGGCGTGTGATGCTTACAGGTTACGGCACAAACCCAAGCAGGAGCCGGGACAGCCGCCAACGGTTCCTGTGGTTTACATCCACATTCCGCAAGACTGTGGCCCGAAGGAATTTTTTGGGGCGATTCTTGAGCATTTGAAGTATCAGGTGGTTAAGGGAACGATCGCCGACATTCGCAATCGCACGATGCGGGTGCTCAAGGGGTGCTGCGTGGAGATGCTGATTATTGATGAAGCGGATCGGTTTCAGTCTAAGACGTTTGCTGAGGTGCGGGATATCTTTGACAAGTTGGAGATTCCCATCATTTTGGTAGGTACTGACCGCTTGGATAGGGTAATTAGCCTAGATGAGCAAGTTCAGAAGCGCTTTGGTGCTGGTCATCGCTACGGCAAGTTGTCAGGAGGAGAGTTTAAGCAGACGGTAGATGTTTGGGAAAAGAAAGTTTTGCTGTTGCCTGTGGCTTCTAATTTGTCTAGTAAGACGATGCTGAAAACATTGTGGGAAGCGACGGCGGGTTATATCGGTTTGATGGATATGATTCTCAGGGAAGCAGCTATTCGGTCTTTAAATAAAGGCTTGCAAAAGATTGATTTGGAGACGTTAAAAGAAGTAGTGGCGGAGTACAGATAATGGAAGCTTCGGATATCCAGCCTTGGCTGTTTCGGGTGGAACCGTTGGAGGGTGAGAGTTTGAGCCATTTTTTGGGGCGGTTTCGACGGGCGAATAAGTTAACGCCGAATGGGTTGGGTAAGATGGCGGGGTTGGGAGGCGCGATCGCCCGTTGGGAAAAGTTTCGGTTTAATCCGCCTCCTTCTCCTCAGCAGTTGGAGGCGTTGGCGGCGGTGGTGGGAGTTGAAAGGGAACAGTTACAGGAAATGTTACCGCCTCCTGGGGTGGGGATGAAGTTAGAGCCGATTCGGTTGTGTGGGGCTTGTTATGCTGAGTCCCCTTGTCACCGGATAGAGTGGCAGTTTAAGACGGCAACGGGGTGCGATCGCCATAAATTACGCTTGCTGTCGGAGTGTCCCAACTGCGGGGCGAGGTTTAAGATTCCGGCGTTATGGGTGGATGGGTGGTGTTCTCGGTGTTTTTTGTCCTTTAAAGATATAGTAAAGTGGCAGAAAACTACTTTGCCATAATCGATAATCTGCCACGTATATTTATCACAAATGCCCAAATAAATTTACTGACTTAAACTATTAATTTTGCCAACATCTAAAACAATCAAAGTTATTGTTTATATTTATTAAACGATCAGTAAAAAAAATATTTTTATGGATAAATTTTCATATTCTTATCACACTATTTAATATAAAATACGCCCTATATTTTAGGTTAAAATATGGCTATATTTTATTTAAATAGAAACAAATGTTTTCTGTCTTAGATCATAAAAAAATTAGAGCAAATAATAGGGAGGAAAGCACTCCTAAGACAGCTATTATGGTTGAATCTAGAAATATTCAAGAGTTTCCCTCTTTGGGTTCAGTTGGCTTGTCACTTAGAAAGCCAATTAAAGGCATTGAGTATAATATGGTAAAAAAATACGTTAAATTACAAATATTATCTACTAATCCAGAAGAGTCAAAAGCCGTTTTTTTAGAGCCTCTAATTGATTCAGGGTTTCCTGATATTGTTATTGTTTACTTTGCTTCTGAAATAGCTAAAAAATGGTCGCCAGAGAGAAAAAAACTAAACAAGTTGGATTGGCGGATATTACATTGGATGGTTTCCGAGAAAATTATTGAAACAACCAAAATGAAAACCATTTTTCCCAATGATTTGTCTAAGTCACTACAACGATTAAGGGATGCAGAGCTTATTGATTATAAAGGAGATACATGGGAAGCCAAACCCTTAGAGGAAATTTTTGCAATTCAGCGACTAATTGCAATTGAAGCAAAAGTAAAGAATTGGCAAGAGGGACTACAGCAAGCTTTTCAGAATACATGGTTTGCTTCAGAATCCTATTTGCTGCTACCAGAGGTGCGGAATACCAATGAGCTTATTCAAAAGGCAACACGGTTTGGAGTGGGACTTCTGACCACTGAATGTTCATTAGCGCAGCCTAAGCTTTCACCACAGGTGACAAACCTTCCTAAATCCTATGTTTCCTGGCTGTTCAATGAATGGGCTTGGCGTGCATCGTTCGATATACGCTGCCTATAGCGTAAGTGTAAATACTTAATTACTAATGGAGAGACGTATCTGATGCTATTATTAAAGCCAGTCGGAACATTTTTACTTTTGTTGTAGAATAATCTTGTAATAATTTTACCTGTCAAAAATGACTATCGATCTAAAATGGCTACAACCTCAGTTTCCAGAAATCTCCTGCCTTAGTCCACTAAGCGAAGGTGGTCAGAAAGAGGTTTTCTCAGGTAATCATCCGACTGATGGGCCAGTGGTAATCAAGCTTTACCACCCGAAGACCGACCATGACCGGATAGTTCGCGAAATTCAGGCTGTGCAAACTGTTGATTCACCGAGGGTGCCAAAAATTTTCGAGGTTGGCATTAAAAACTCCCCAGTGGGCGACGTGATTTGGTTACGAGAAGAACGCATTGCTGGCGATAGTCTACGCCAAGTTGTACAGGAGAAAGGAAGCCTTGATCCTCGACAAGTCTTACTACTAGGAAGGCAGATGCTTGAAGCACTTGCGGATGCTGAAAAAGTTCACATTGTGCATCGAGATGTAAAACCGGATAACATAATGATTGATGGTTTCGATAATGCGTGGCTTTTAGATTTTGGTCTTGCGAGGCACTTGGATTTAGCATCTCTAACTGCAACATCTCAACCTTTTGGTTCTTGTACACCTGGATATGCCCCGATAGAACAGTTTAACAATCGAAAGTCTGAGATAGATGGTCGTGCCGATCTATTTGCTCTGGGAGTAACTCTGTATGAGTGTTTAGAGGGTATAAATCCTTTTACTGATAAAGCAAGTGATTATAAAGAGATTCTTAATCGTGTTGAAACTCGCTCTCTGCCCAGAATCTCTAAGACTGTGGACAAAAAGGGAAAATTTTCGGATTTGGTCTGGACTATGACACGACAAAGACCAGATCACCGTTTACCCAGTGTTATCGAAGCTTTCACTTGGATACAGGAAATTTGTACAGAAGAAGGAGTTTGATAAATGGAGCTTTATCTTCAGCTTGGAGCTCTCATGATGGGCCACTGTAAATCTCTCATTGAACATTGGGGAGGGGGAACCGTTATCCTTAGCCCCCGTGATTTAGAACCTAATCAGCTACCAAAGTTTGCGAAAGAAATAAAGAAACTCAAAGGGGAAGTTCTACTAGATCCTCAAGTCTATCTGCCACGCGCTACTCATAAACGGCTGCAATCCCATAATTATTGGGAGAGAGAATACAAGACTATAAATTATTGGTCTGGTGGAGGTCTCAGCCAGCAATTGACAAGTTTGCTAGAACTAAATCAGCAACTGGAGTGTGCTGCCTGGATTTTACCAGGAAATTATACCTCGGCTGTCAGTGATAGCTGGCTCAAGGATCAACTTTGCACAATTGAAACTGCTCAAACACTAAACAACAATTCTTTTGAATTAATTGCAACAGTAGCCTTGAATATTGAGGCCACTAGAAATTCCGCTCAAATTCATGACTTGATTGAGTCTGCTAAAGATTGGTCGGTTAGCGCGATTTATTTAATTTGTGAACCGCCAAACGGTGAGTATTTGGTTGATGACCAGGTTTGGCTGGTAAATATTGTAGATCTGATCGCCGGATTGCGGTTACGTGGTAAAAAGGTAATAGTTGGTTATAGTAGTCATCAAATGCTGATTGCAGGTTGCGCTTCTGCAAATGCAATTGCTTCAGGTACATGGTTGAATGTACGCTCCTTCACGAGAAATAAGTTCCACGTACAAGAACCTGATGAAGAATCGAGGCGAACTACTTGGTATTATTGCCCACAAGCTCTTTCAGAGTTTAAAATTCCTTCTCTGGACTTGGCAGCAATGCGAGGAATGTTAACGGAATTAAAGCCACTACCAAATTTAGGGAGTAGTGAAGCGGATATTCTGTTTAGTGGCTCTCAGCCTAGCTCTACAGGATTTGGAGAGCGAGAATCCTTTCGTCACTATTTGAAAACTTTAAGAAGTCAAGTTTTTGAATCTAGGAAAAATTCTTTTGATGAATCAGTAAATCACCATAAATACTTACTAGATTCTGCTGAAGATATTCTTGCAAGGTTCCGGGACGTTGGCATTCGGGACAAAGCAAGAGATTTTGAAGCGGTAATTGATACTAATAGAGCCGCACTGAGTTATCTTCAAGACTATCGCGGTGTAATCCTTGGTCGTGCTTGGAGTAGCCTATAAGTTGAGCCATTTTTTGGGGCGGTTTCGACGGGCGAATAAGTTAACGCCGAATCGGTTGGGTAAGGTGGCGGGACTTGGAGGCGCGATCGCCCGTTGGGAAAAGTTTCGGTTTAATCCGCCTCCTTCTCCTCAGCAATTGGAGGCGTTGGCGGTGGTGGTGGGAGTTGAAAGGGAACAGTTACAGGAAATGTTACCGCCTCCTGGTGTAGGGATGAAGTTGAAGCCTCCAAGGTTGTGTGGGGCTTGTTATGCCCAGTCGCCTTGTCACCGGATCGAGTGGTAGTTTAAGGAGATGCAGGGGTGCGATCGCCACCAGTTACGCTTCTTGCTGTCAGAATGTCCTAACTGTGGGGCAGGATTCAAAATTCCAGCTTTATGGGTTGAAGGGCAATGCCAAAGATGTTTTACATCTTTTGCTGAAATAAAAATATACCAAAAGCCTTTACGCTTTACGCAAAAAGACGATTTGGTCTGTGAATAGATTTGGATGTTGTGAAATATTAGTGGTTCTTTGCGGGCTGGTTGCGTTTCGAGGTAAAATAATTAATTGCCTTCTCAAACTGTCTAGCAGACAAAACTTAGGACGCGCTGTACAAGGCGGCACAAGATGGCACTTAAGAAAAGTGAACTTTACAGTTCGTTATGGAAAAGCTGTGATGAGTTGCGGGGCGGCATGGATGCCTCGCAATATAAAGACTATGTGCTGGCGTTATTGTTCATTAAATATGTTTCTGACCGCTATGCAGGGGTAGAGGATGCCCTGATTGAAGTCCCGGAGGGGGGAAGCTTTCAGGACATTGTGGCGCTCAAAGGCGACAAAGAAATTGGGGACAAAATCAATAAAATTATTGCCAAACTTGCGGAAGCGAATGACTTGAAGGGCATTATTGACGTTGCTGATTTCAATGATGCTGACAAGTTGGGCAAAGGTAAGGAGATGCAGGATCGGCTCTCTAACTTGGTAGCTATCTTTTATAACCCGAACCTGAATTTTAGTAAGAATCGGGCGGATGGGGACGATCTGTTAGGGGATGCCTACGAGTACCTGATGCGGAACTTTGCCACCCAGTCAGGGAAAAGCAAAGGGCAGTTTTATACTCCGGCGGAAGTGTCTCGGATTATTTCTAAGGTGATTGGGGTCAATACTGCCGAAAGCCAGGATCAGACAATTTATGACCCGACTTGTGGCAGCGGTTCTTTGTTGCTGAAGGCGGCGGATGAAGCTGCACGGGGGTTAACCATCTATGGGCAGGAGATGGACAACGCTACTCGCGCCTTGGCTAAGATGAACATGATTCTGCACGCGCATCCTACGGCAGATATTTTACAAGGGAATACGTTGGCCGACCCACTGTTTAGAGAAGCGGATGGGAAACTGAAACAATTTGATTTTGCTGTTGCTAATCCGCCTTTTTCTTCAAAAGCTTGGAGTAATGGATTTAACCCGGTTCAAGACGAATTTAACCGCTTTGAGGATGGCATCCCTCCGGCGAAAAATGGCGACTATGCCTTTTTGCTGCATCTGCTCAGGTCGCTTAAAAGTAAGGGTAAGGGGGCGATTATTCTGCCTCACGGGGTTCTATTTCGGGGCAATGCCGAAGCAGAGATCCGCAAGAATCTGATTCGCAAGGGTGTGATTAAAGGCATTATTGGCTTGCCGCCGAACTTGTTTTATGGGACTGGGATTCCTGCCTGCATCATTGTACTGGACAAGGAAAATGCCGAGGAGCATCAGGGCATTTTTATGATTGATGCCAGCAAAAGTTTTGTCAAAGATGGCAATAAGAACCGATTGCGGGATCAGGATATTCACAAAATTGTTGATGTGTTTAATCGGCAGCTAGAGATTCCGAAGTATTCCCGCTTCGTGCCATTTGAGGAAATTGCTGAATCTAAAAACGACTACAACCTGAATATTCCCCGCTACATCGACAGCCAGGAAGAGGAAGATATTCAGGATATTGAGGCGCATCTGTTGGGAGGAATTCCCAAGCGAGACGTTGAGGCGTTGAGTGAGTATTGGCAGGTGTATCCGACGCTAAAGCAGAAGCTATTTGAAATAGCAGAGCGACCTGGATATTTAAAGCTGAAAATCTCCATAGAGGAGGTCAAAGCCTGCATTTTTGACTATCCCGAATTTATTAGCTATGGGCAAGAAATTCAGGCGGTTTTTGAAGGGTGGCAAGCAAAAAATACACCTTGGCTGAAAGATATCCAACCCGGACATCATCCCAAGGATATTATTTACAGTCTTTCAGAAGATTTGTTGCAAGCTTTTACTGGAAAAAGCCTAATTGATAAATACGATGTTTATCAGCACCTAATGAGTTATTGGGTGGAGAGCATGAAGGATGATGTTTATATTCTGGTTGAAGATGGCTGGAAGGCAGAACTGAAAGCGGTAACAAATAAAAAAGGTGCAATTACAGATTATGTCTGCGAACTGATTCCCAAGGAATTGATGATTAACCGCTATTTTAAAGCTGAACAGGCGGCGATTGAAAAACTGGAAACGAAAAGAGATGACATTGTTCGCCAGCAGGAGGAACTGCAAGAAGAACACGGTGGCGAGGAGGGTTTGCTGGAAGAAGTTACTAATGATAGTGGCAAAATTACGAAAGCGAATGTAAGTGATCGCATTAAGACAATCAAGAATGATGCAACGTTTGCCGATGAGTTAAAGGTGTTAAAGTCTTATTTAAAACTGATTGAGCAAGAGGCGGAAGTTACTAAAGAAATTAAACTATTGACTCAATTTCTGGATAAATATGTGTTAACAAAATATGGAGATCTAACGCAGGACGAGATTAAAACGCTTGTAGTAGATGATAAGTGGATGGTGACGCTGCAACAAGCGATAAATTCGGAGATGGAGCGGATTTCGCAACGGTTGACGCAACGAATTAAGGAGTTGGCAGAACGATATGAGACACCTTTGCCAGAGTTGACGAGTCGGGTGGACGAGTTGATGATTAAGGTTGAGAGTCATCTACAAAAAATGGGGTTGGTATGCTGAGAGAAGGAAAAATACCAGAAAGATACCGAAATACAGATTTAGGCATTATCCCTAATGACTGGAATCTCAAAGAATTTGAGGAAGTTTTAAAAGTAATTGATGGGGATAGAGGAGATAATTACCCCAGTAACGATGAGCTTCACAATAGTGGATATTGCTTGTTCTTAAGCGCCAAGAATGTCACAAAGGAAGGTTTTAAGTTTTCGGAATGTATATTTATTACAAAAAAGAAAGATGATTCATTAGGAAAGGGAAAGTTAGCTAAAGGAGATGTGGTATTAACAACCCGTGGTACTGTGGGTAATGTTGCCTTTTTTGATGATTTTGTCCCTTTTGAGAATATTCGTATAAATTCTGGGATGGTAATTTTAAGAAATGAAGACGACAACTTAGATAATAATTATCTTTATAGCTTTTTTCAATCACACCTATTACAAAATCAGATTGATAGAGTTGTATTTGGGAGCGCACAACCGCAATTAACTGTAAAAGGAATTAATAAATTTAAAATACCCCTCCCACCAACAATAGAAGAACAAAAAGCGATCGCACAAGCCCTAAGTGATGTCGATGCCACGATCGCAGAACTCGATCGCCTCATCACCAAAAAGCGCAACATCAAGCAAGGCGCAATGCAGCAACTCCTCACAGGGGAAAAACGCCTACCCGGTTTTAGCGGTGAATGGGAAGTAAAAACATTTAGAGATGTTTCTTTTGTCAATCAAGGTTTACAAATTGCAATTGAAAAGAGATTAAAGCAACCAGCGCCAAACTCTAAGAAATATATTACCATTCAATTTCTTAATAATGGTAAGGGTACAGAATATATTAATAGTTACTCATCTTCAGTTTGCTGTAACGAAAATGATGTATTAATGACAAGAACAGGTAATACTGGAATCGTTGTATCAGGTGTAAACGGAGTGTTTCATAATAATTTTTTTAAAATAAATTTTGATAGAAAAGCTATAGACAAGAATTACTTGATTGGTTACTTAAATTTAGACAAAACTCAAAAGCTTATTCTTGCAAAAGCAGGAACAAGCACAATTCCTGACTTAAACCACAATGATTTTTATTCAATTCCAATTCCTCTGCCTACCCTATCAGAACAAAAAGCGATAGCCCAAGTTCTCAGCGACATGGACGCAGAAATCGAAGCCTTAGAGCAAAAATGCGATAAATACAAAGCCATCAAACAGGGAATGATGCAAGAACTTCTCACTGGGAGGACTCGACTGGTATGAACAAGGTCGGACAACGGGAACGCTTAACCCAAAATCGTGTTGTACAACTGTTTCAGCAGCAGTTAGGCTATAGCTATTTGGGCAACTGGCAAGATCGCTCCAATAACAGCCATATCGAAACCGACCTCCTCACCAACTTTTTGCGCCACAAACAAAGCTACAGCAACACCCTGATTAACAAAGCTTTGTCTGAACTCAAAAAAGTCGCAGACGACCAAAGTAAAAGCCTCTACGACATCAACAAAGCCGTCTACAGCCTGTTACGCTATGGGGTCAAAATCCGAGAAGAAGTCGGCGAAAAGGCCCAAACCGTTTGGCTGATTAATTGGGAAAACCCCTTAGAAAACGACTTTGCGATTGCCGAAGAGGTGACAGTCAAAGGCGAAAATACCAAACGCCCGGATGTGGCGCTGTACGTCAACGGTATCGCCTTGGGTGTATTAGAAGTCAAACGCAGCACCGTCTCCGTTTCCGAAGGTATCCGCCAAAACCTCGATAACCAAACCTCAAGATTTATCAAATCCTTCTTTGCCACCATGCAGTTTGTTATGGCAGGCAATGACACTCAAGGCTTACGCTACGGCACGATCGAAACCCCCGAAAAATATTATTTGACCTGGAAAGAAGAAAACCCAGACTATAATCCTCAAACAGACCCTAAAGAAAACAAATATTTATCCAGTTTAGACTGCGGCATTGCCGACAACGCACTCGATTGCACTCTGCTGCGCCTTTGCGAAAAACAACGATTCCTCGAATTAATCCACGACTTCATTGTGTTCGATCGCGGCATCAAAAAAGTTTGCCGTCATAACCAGTATTTTGGTGTTAAAGCCGCTCAAACCTTTCTACAACAACGGAAGGGTGGCATTATCTGGCACACCCAAGGCAGTGGCAAAAGTCTAACAATGGTGTGGCTGACCAAATGGATTCGCGAAAATATCCCCGATGCCCGTGTCCTGATCGCGACCGATCGCGATGAACTAGACAAGCAGATTGAGAACGTTTTTAAAGGCGTTAACGAAGGCATCTATCGCACCAAAAATGGCAGCGACCTGATCGATAAACTCGATCACACGGCCCCCTGGCTACTCTGTTCTTTAATTCATAAATTCGGCAAAAAAGACAAAGATAAAGTCAGCGACGCAGACTACGACAGCTACATTGCAGACCTCAAGCGCAGTCTCCCCTCAGATTTCTCCTCCAAAGGCAATATCTATGTATTTGTAGATGAATGCCACCGCACCCAATCAGGCAAGCTGCACGATGCCATGAAGGAAATCCTGCCCAATGCCGTGTTTATTGGCTTCACAGGTACGCCGTTACTCAAAAAGGACAAGCAGAATAGCATTGAGGTCTTTGGCGGTTACATTCATACCTATAAATTTCATGAAGGCGTAGCCGATAAAGTAGTTCTCGATTTACGCTACGAAGCCCGCAATGTTGATCAATTCATCACTTCCGAAACCAAAATCGACCAGTGGTTTGAAGCCAAAACTAGAGGCTTAACCGCACAAGCCAAAATTCAACTGAAACATCGCTGGGGTACCTTACAAAAGGTTTTGAGTTCGGCATCCAGACTAGAAAAAATTGTCAGCGATATCCTATTAGACTTTGAAACCAAAGACCGTCTTCAAAGCAATCGGGGCAATGCTCTGTTGGTGGCAGGCAGCATTTACCAAGCCTGCAAATATTATGAGTTATTCCAGAATCGCGGCTTCAAACGATGTGCGATCGTCACCTCTTACGATGGCTCCCTCCAAAGCATCAAAGGCGAAAGCACCGGCGGAGACGAATACACCGAAAAGCAGCGGCAGTATGAGATTTACCAAAAAATGCTGAATGGTAAAACCCCCGAAGCGTTTGAGGAAGAGGTCAAAAAGAAATTTGTTGATGAACCCGCCCAGATGAAGCTGCTGATTGTGGTGGATAAGCTGCTGACTGGTTTCGATGCGCCCCCCACCACCTATCTCTACATAGATAAAACCATGCGAGATCATGGTTTGTTTCAGGCGATTTGTCGCGTTAATCGACTGGATGGTGACGATAAAGAGTATGGTTATATTATCGATTACAAAGATTTGTTCAACAGCCTGGAGAAATCCGTTCTCGACTACACCGCCGAAGCCTTTGAGGACTACGATCGAGGCGATGTCGAGGGGTTATTGAGCGATCGCCTGGAAAAGGGAGTCGAACGTTTAGAAACTGCCAGAGAAAGCATCAAAGCCCTGTGCGAACCTGTAGAATCGCCAAAAAATACCCTAGCCTACATCCGTTATTTCTGTGGTTCCAACACCGAAGACCCAGATTTAGTCAAAGAACACGAACAAAAGCGAGTTAGCCTCTACAAACTCACCGCTTCTCTAGTTCGAGCTTACGCTAACCTAGCCAACGATATGCCAGAAGCTGGCTATTCTGCTGCTGAAATTGAAACCATTAAGCAGGAAGTCAAATATTACGAACAGATTCGCGCCGAAGTCAAACTTGCCAGCGGGGATGCGATCGACCTGAAAGCCTATGAACCCGCCATGCGCCACCTGATCGATAGCTACATTGGCGCAGAAGAGAGCGAAGTGCTTTCCACCTTTGAGGACATGACGCTGATTGAGTTGATTGTCGATCGCGGCAAGGATGCAGTCAATACCCTACCCAAAGGCATCAGACAAAACCCAGAAGCCGTTGCCGAAACCATTGAGAACAACCTACGCAAAGTTATCATCGACCAACGCCCCACCAACCCAAAGTATTTCGGCACAATGTCGGAACTCTTGGATGAACTGATTCAAGAACGCAAAACAGCCGCTCAGGAGTATGAGGACTACTTGAATAAAATTGTGACTCTCAGCCGACAAGTTAGTCAACCTGCAACCTCAACCCAGTACCCTCCATCTCTGGATACTCCCGCCAAACGAGCGTTATACGATAACCTAGAGCAAAATAAGGATCTGGCATTGGCGATCGACAATCAAATTCGCCAAACCAAAAAGGATGCTTGGCGCGGCAATAAAATCAAGGAGCGCGAAGTAAAAAGCGCCATCAAAAAACACCTTGACTCCCCTGAAAAAGTAGATATAATTTTTGAAATCGTGAAGAATCAAAGCGACTATTAGGATGTATCAGATAAGCGTCAGCGATCTAGTCATTGATGTTGATAGAAAAGATATTAAAAACATCCATCTTGGGGTATATCCTCCCGATGGTCGAGTTCGGATTGCTGCACCTCTGAGAGTGAATGAGGAAGCTCTACGTTTATTTGCTATCTCAAAAATATCTTGGATCAAAAAGCATCAGGCAAATTTCAAAGCGCAAGAACGGCAATCAAAAAGAGAATGTGTCTCTGGTGAAAGCCACTATTTTCAAGGCAAACGCTATTTACTAAATGTTATATATCACCAAGGTAACAGTAAGGTACAAGTAAGAAACAACACCTATATCGACCTTTACGTTAGGGAAGGAAGCGACGAAGCCCAAAGGGAAAAAGTCATGATGAATTGGTATCGACAGCAGTTGAAAAAAGCAATTCCTCTATTAATCGAAAAGTGGGCAGCAATTCTAGACGTTCAGGTTAATGATTGGGGAGTGAAGCAGATGAAAACAAAATGGGGCACCTGCAACATTGAAGCGAAACGCATCTGGTTGAACCTGGAATTAGCCAAGAAAGCTCCTAACTGTCTGGAATACGTCGTCGTCCATGAAATGACGCATCTTTTAGAACGGCATCACAACGAGCGATTCACAATGTTAATGAACCGATTCCTTCCTGATTGGCGTGTCTATAAAGATGAATTGAACCGCTCTCCACTTGGAAGTTATTGAGATTCTACTGGAACTATCGACTTCTTTGAGTTTTCCAGCAACCGCCAATGAATCACCTTCAGCTCAAACAACGACAACGCTAATTAAATGCAAAAATGCGATCGCGCCTAACTCACCAGCTTACTAGCTAGCCCTTGATGAATCTGATCTAACCACACCGGAATTACAGGCTGACCAGTTTTTAACGATGCGATCGCACACTCCAAATCAAACTCTACCAGTTGGAGCGATCGCTCTTTACACCCTCACTCTCACATTCACTCTTTCACGCAACCGCCTATAAATCACATCTAACCAAACCGGTACTACAAACTTACCCTCAGCCCAAGCTGCTACTACTTTTTCCACATCGAACTCTACCAGCTTGGAATCTCCTCCGTGCGACTCCTTGACAAAAATTAACCGCTTTGGCTCCCGATCGCTCAAAAGCCCCGGATACTGCTCCTTAAGCGTCTTCAGCACTTCCCGCCCCACCTCAAAGGTAAAACCCACCGACAGCCAATAAACCATCGCCGCCAACTCCACCAAATTTTCCTCAGAGTAGTAAATACTCCTCCCCGTCCCCGTTTCCGTAATCACAGGGACAACCACCCCACTCTCACGCCAATACTGCAACTGACGTAACGTACAGCCTGCAATCTCAGCCGCCTGCTTAGTCGTAAAAAAGCGCTCTTCCATGAAACTCATTCTACAGGAGCGCTGATTTATACATTTATGTTAGGTTTATACACTTATGTTAAATTTATACATTTATGTTAGTATTAAAACATTACTGTTAAAAACAGCCATGAGTCAAATCACCATCCAGTGTCGCCTAATCGCCAACGAGCCCACCCGCCGTCAACTTTGGGAGTTAATGGCACAGAAAAACACGCCCCTCATCAATGAACTCCTAGAACAAGTTGGCCAACACCCTGATTTCCCGACGTGGCGACAAAACGGCAAACTCCCCGCAGGACTGATCAAACAGCTTTGCGAATCTCTCAAAACTGACCCCCGCTATGTCGGTCAACCCAGTCGCTTTTACATGAGTGCGATCGCCCTCGTTAACTACATCTACAAATCTTGGTTGGCCTTAATGAAACGGTTGCAATACCAACTCGAAGGCAAAACCCGTTGGCTAGAAATGCTCAAAAGCGATGCCGAACTCATAGAAACTAACGGTGTCACCTTAGACACCCTTCGCACCCAAGCCGCTGAAATCTTGGCTCAATTTACTCCGGACTCAGCCCTCGCCGACTCTCCCAAGCCTAAAAAAACAAGTAAAAAAGCAAAAAAACCGAAAGTTTCCGAAACTAACCGCAGCCTATCTCACAGCTTGTTTGAAGCCTACCGCCAAAGTGAAGACAACTTGAACCGAAGCGCGATCGCTTACTTGTTGAAAAACGGTTGTAAACTCACCCATAAAGAAGAAGACCCAGAAAAATTTGCCAAACGTCGCCGCCGAGTCGAAATCCAAATCCAGCGCCTCATCGAACAGCTAACCGCCAGAATGCCCAAAGGTAGAGACTTAACAAACGCTAGATGGTTAGAAACATTAGCGATCGCATCTACCACCGTCCCCGAAAACGAAGCCCAAGCTAAATCCTGGCAAGACCGACTATTGAAAAAACCCAGCACCCTACCCTTCCCCGTCGCCTACGAAACCAGCGAACACCTAAACTGGTTTAAAAACCCATCAAACCGCATCTGCGTTAAATTCCACGGCCTAAGCGTACACAGTTTTCAAATCTATTGCGACCAGCGTCAAATCCTTTGGTTTATATCGTTTCCTAGAAGACCAACAAATCAAACGAGCCAGCAAAAACCAACATTCCAGCAGCCTTTTCACCCTCCGTAGCGGCCGCATTGCTTGGCAAGAAGGAGAAGGAAGAGGCGAACCTTGGAACGTCCACCGCTTAACCCTTTACTGCACCGTTGATACCCGTCTCTGGACTGCCGAAGGTACAGAACAAGTCAAGCAAGAAAAAGCCGCCGAAATTGCCCAAGTCCTCACCAAAACCAAAGAAAAAGGCAACCTTAACGAAAATCAGCAAGCCTTTATTCAGCGCAAAAACTCTACATTAACTCGTATTAATAACCCTTTCCCCCGCCCCAGTCAACCTTTATATCAGGGGCAACCTCATATTCTCGTTGGTGTGAGTCTGGGCTTAGAAAAACCTGCTACCATCGCCATAGTGGACGCGATCGCATCTAAACCCCTGACTTACCGCAGTGTCAAACAGCTACTCGGTAAAAATTACCATTTACTCAACCGCCAGCGACAGGAAAAACAGCGCACTTCCCAACAGCGACACAGCGCCCAAAAACAGGCTGCCCCTAACCGTTTTGGAGAATCGGAGTTAGGGGAATATGTAGATAGATTACTAGCGAAAGAGATTGTGGCGATCGCGCAAAAATACCAAGCTAGTAGCATCGTCTTACCCAAACTCGGCGATATGCGAGAAATAGTCCAAAGCGAAATTCAAGCTTTAGCCGAGCAAAAATGCCCAGAATTTTTAGAAGGTCAGCGAAACTACGCTAAACAATACCGGGTTAGCGTTCACAATTGGAGTTATGGCAGACTAATTGAGTGTATCAAGAGTCAAGCAGCGAAAGTTGGGATGGCGATCGAAGAGGGACAGCAGCCAGTTAGAGGAAGTCCCCAAGAGAAAGCAAAAGAGATAGCGATCTCCGTCTATCACTCACGTTCCAAAACTTAATTGACAACTAACTGCACCTTGACAATAGAATAGTAAATAGCGCCGCTGGTCATGCTCGTAAGAGCCTCTGAGCAGTGATAAATGAGGGTTAGTTTGACGGTTGGAAGACCGTTGTGCTTTCTGACCCTGGTAGCTGCCCACCCCGAAGCTGCTATCCCTTGCGGATAGGAATTAGGTGCGCCCCCAGCAATACGGGTGCGGGTTTACCGCAGTGGTAGCTACTGAATCACCTCCGACCAAGGGGGAACCCACCTTATTTTTTTTCGTGAACCTAAGCGGGAGCCAAATCCCCAAGAGGTTGACGAATCTTCTGAAGTTAATAGCCAGACTAAGTTTGCGCTTTGTCTGGGATGGTCAACCCTCCAGTTGTGACAGTTTCCAGGGCAACATTTTCAAGATTGACGAAATTTGTTTCTGGAAGCCAGTTTAGGTTAGGGTTTAAGCGCTTAGTGCTTCAATGGCCATCCCGACTAGGGGTGGGTTGAAAGTTCCAAACAAGGATAAAATGGCGCTACAGCAATAGAGCTTCAATGGCCATCCCGACTAGGGGTGGGTTGAAATATTGATCCGCTTGCCGTGCGCTTGGCACATCTGAGGCTTCAATGGCCATCCCGACTAGGGTAGCTTCTTGTAAGTTAGTTATGATTAAAATTGCAACGGTGGGTTGAAAGCGAGTCCTGTTGTGTCCTCAAAACATTAATAATATTAATTTGTCAAAGAGGACAATAATATGTCAACGCGGACAGATAATTTGTTAACTTGACATCTATCTGTTATCAGTGACAAATAATTTGTTACTGTACAGTTGTAGAAACAACAAAACCCGCTTTGTGGGCGGGTTTTAAGTATGGACACAACTGGACTCGAACCAGTGACCCCTACGATGTCAACGTAGTGCTCTAACCAACTGAGCTATGCGTCCTCACGAATTCCTAATGTAGCAGAACATTCGATCGCCTGTCAAGCATAAATATGAGATTTTTTAGGCGGGCACTCTTGACATCGCCCCTAATGCCCAATCCCCCGCCAAATCTTCACAGTTCGATCGCCCGCACCGCTAGCCAAACTTCCCCCATCAGCACTAAACGCCACCGACAAAACCTCCCCCGCGTGGCCCGTCAGAATTTCCAGCAAACCCCCCGTACCCGCATCCCACAAATAAATCGTGCCATCCCGACTCCCCGTCGCCAAAACCAGACCATCGGGACTCAACGCCACACACAAAACATCCCCAGAATTGTCCCTCATACTCCGCAACAGCGTCCCTCGCCCCTGTGCATCCACCCGCCACAGCTTCGCCGTACCATCCCGACTCCCCGTCGCCAAAATCAATCCTTCTGCTACTCCCCCCTTTACCAAGGAGGGGCTGGGGGAGTTCGCAGCAAAAACGATCGCCCGCACCCAATCTCCGTGCTCGGCCAGAGTACAAATCGATCGACCATTTTGCCAATCCCACAACTGCACAGTCTTGTCCCGGCTGCCGCTAGCCAAAAACTCCCCGCCAGGACTAAAAGCCACCGCCTCCACCCCGCCAGCGTGACCAGTCAAAGCCGACATCCCCTTTCCCTTATTCAAATTCCACAACTGCACAGTTTTGTCCCGACTACCGCTAGCCAAAACCTGACCATCCCGGCTGAAAGCCACAGCATAAACCCTATCCTGGTGACCCCGCAAAGCGTACCACCACTTACCCTTCTTCAAATCCCAAATTTGAATAGTTTTATCCCGGCCGCCACTAGCCAAAGTCTCGCCATCAGGACTAAACGCCACACAAGTCACCCAGTCAGAATGACCCGTAAGAGTGTACCACCGCTTACCAGTCTCCAACTTCCACATCTCAATCGTCTTGTCCTCACTGCCGCTAGCTAAAGTCGCGCCATCGGGACTGAATGCTACCGACGTAACAGCATTAGAATGCCCTACCAGAGTATGAACACACCTCCAAGTGGGCGCGCGTGTGGGCACAACCCGCTGCATCGGGGGCACAGGTAAAATTGTGCCTGCAACCGTTGGTGGCACTGCATTCTGCACCACCGCCGTCCTCTGCGGCACGGAAATTTTAGGCGCTGGTAGGGGCGATGCCCCCGTGCCCGCCCCCGCCGACTGCTGCGGCTGCAAATCTTTCAATACCTCAGCTACAGATTTGTAGCGCCGACTGAGACTCGATTCGATCATTTTGTCGAGGATGCGACTTAATTTCGGATCAATTGGAACCTTCAAAAAGTCTCGCCAAACCCAAGCATCTTGATTGATATCGAACAAATCAAAAGGAGATATTTGAGTCAGCAAATAAATGCAAGTTACCCCCAAACTGTACAAATCACTGGCATAAACCGCTTGACCTCTAATTTGTTCCGGCGCCACGAATTCTGGAGAACCGATGACTGTACCGGTTTCTCTCAAACCCTCCACAACTTTTGCAGCGCCAAAATCAACTAAAACTAATTCCCCGGTTAATGTTGGGTAAGTATAAATTATGGGAGTTTGAGAAAGGCGGCGGCGGATAATATTGGGGGGTTTAATATCTCGGTGAATTACACTGCGATCGTGCACGAACTGCAATACAGGCAATAAATCCTTCAGCAGACTGAGAATCTGACTTTGGCTGAAAGGCCCAGTCCGCGCCAACTCTTCCTGTAAATTTTGACCTTCTATAAATTCCTGTACCAAATACTGATAGCGTTCCTGCTGAAAGTGCGCCAGCAGTTCGGGAATTTGCGGGTGTTTCCCCAACTCGTCCAGCCGCACCGCTTCTCGGTTGAATAATTCTGCTGCTTTCTCGCTGCTGCTGGTACCTTGGGATAGGGGGAAAAACTGTTTAATTGCACAGCGCGGTTTTGAGGGTTTGTCTTGGTCTATTGCTAAAAAAGTGCGGCCGAAACCGCCGCGCCCAAGGGGTTTAATGGCGCGGTAACGCTCTCTCAGCAACAGTTTGGAGCCGCAATTCAGGCAGAATTGGGTACGATCGGCATTTTGCGGGTTTTGACAGGCGGGGTTTAGGCAGTAACTCATAACTGAACCGAGAAGGAATCAGCAGCACATCTCTATGATACTGAGGCCGGGGGGCGATCGACTCTCGCGTTACAATTAAAAACCACAGGACTTTAGCCCTCAGAATTTAAGATGTGGCTTTTACTTTCAGAGCATACTCTTTAAACCTTTCCAAGTCAGCCTGAATTGTCGATTCAACAACGCGGCCCAGAAATAGGTTATCCATCAATTTTCCCAGCCAGCCGGGAATTCCGTAAGCCACTGTCAGCTTGACGATACTGCTGTCTTTGCGATCGTAAAATCTTACGGCCCCTCGATTTGGTAAGCCGTCTACCGATTCCCACTGAATTATCTGATTCGGCACTAATTTGAGAATCCGAGAAAGCCAGCTAAATTCTAACCCGCCAGTTGCGAGTTTCCAGCGAGACAACTCTGGATCTTCTTCGAGAACATGAACAGATTCTATCCACTTCATCCAGCGCGGCATTTGCTCTAAATCTGACCAGAGTTGCCATGCTAATTCGATGGGAATTGCCACTTCTACTTGAACGCTGTGTTCTAACCAATCAGTCATGGGATTTTAGATTTTAGATTTTAGATTTTAGATTGTGGATTTCTCGTTTATTCTCGAATCTAGATCCCCCTAAATCCCCCTTAAGAAGGGGGACTTTGAGAACACTGTTGGCTCCCCATTTATTAAGGGAGACTTTGAGAACACTCTTGTCCCCCCCTTATTAAGGGGGGTTAGGGGGGATCGAATCGAGAGGAACAATGACTAATGACTGTAAGCTTCGAGAATTGCCTTAGCCGCTTGATGGCCTGAAAGTGTCGCTCCTTCCATGCTATCAATGTAGTCTTGCTGAGTGTAACTTCCTGCTAGAAAGAAATTGGCGATCGGAGTTTTTTGAGCAGGGCGGAAAACATCCATTCCCGGTGCTTCGCGATACAAAGATTGAGCGAGTTTCACTACACTGTACCAAGTCATGTTTAATTCCCGCGCTGACGGAAATAAATCCTGAACTTGCTTAAGTACGTGTTGGGCGATCGCCTCATTGCTTTGTTTGATAAACGGATCTCCCGGTGTCAGCACCAACTGCAACAGCGAACCTTTTCCTTCTTGATAATAATCCTTGGGACTTGTCAGCGCCAAATCTGCAAAACAGGAAAAATCTGCATCTGCTGAATATAGCAAATTATCGATTCCTACAGCGTGGCTCAACTGTTTGCGCTTGGCTTCGTCTTCCAATTCCGTTACCCAACCGTCGAACCGCAATTGTACTGTAGCAACCGGCACCGCATCTAATTTATAAATGTTGTCAAATTCTGACCATTTGCGCCAAGCTGGGGGCAATATTTTCTGAATTCCTGGTACATCGCAGGCGAAAACGTAAGCATCTGCGGTAATCTTTTCTTCTGTTTCGCCGTTAGCTACTACCAAGCCTGTTACGCGGGTTTCTTCGCCTTCTTCAAACTGAATTTCTCGGACTCTGCGCCGCGTGTAAATTTTTGCTCCTTTCTTTTCCAAATATTCCACAATTGGTTTGTGCAAATATTCGTTGGGAGAACCAGCCAGCATCCGCATGACAGAGGCTTCGGTTTTTGATGCAAAGAATTGAAAGATTGTCAACATACACCGGGCAGAAATATTTTCAGTGTCGATAAAACCCAGTGCGTAGGCGATCGGATTCCACATTCTTTTAAGCGAGTTTTGGTTGCCCCCTTGACTGCGGAACCAGTCAGCAAAGCTAATTTTATCCAAATCGCGGATAGTTTTCATCGCTCCTTCAAAGTCTATCAGACCTCGGACGATCGGGCTAGTTCCCAGGGCGATCGCATTTTGAATTTTGTCTTGTACGGATAGCTGGGATGTAGTAAAAAATGCCTTCAATCCGTGCAAAGGAGCACCGACGGGGAAGCGAAAATCCAAAGAACCAGTTTCGCCGCCTCGATTGATAAAAGTGTGGACGTGTTCTTTGAGGAGCAAATCGTCAAAAGCTCCCACTTTTTTCATCAGGGCAAATAAGTTATAATAGCAGCCGAAGAAGACGTGCAAACCCATTTCAACGTGATTGCCGTCGGGATCTACCCAACTGCCAACTTTGCCGCCAACAAAGGGGCGGGATTCAAAAATTTCTACTTCGTGGCCGGCTTCCACTAAATCGACTGCTGTGGTCATTCCAGCCAGTCCCGCACCTGCGATCGCAACCCGCATTTTACCTATCCTTTACAGTATTTTTACAAATTGTAACAAAATTTAGAATTTCCGAAACATTCAAAGTTCATAAATGCCGATCGACACTTGTACAGCCCTCTGAATTCTTGCTAGGACATCGGCACTAATTTGACCGTAAGGGCCTTGTTCTAGGAATGTCTGCCCCAAAGCAGAAACGTTTTCACATACAGCTAGAGAATCAGCTTGCAATCCTCCCTCACCCGCAGGAATCAAGACACGAGTAGGATTTTCTAATCCTGCAAGGTTACTTGTGAAAGGAACAACAATTACAGAATCAGTAAACTCGTTGCGGATATCGGGAGATACCACAACTACAGGTCTTTTTTTGGTATCTCCTAACTGACGTAAAGCCCTAGAAAGATAAATCTCACCTTGGCGGGGATAAGTTTTTGCTGTTGAGTTAGAGTCCATCGCTGTTCCATGTTTCTTCTATCTGTTCTTCTACAAAATTAAACCACTCTTTTTCCTCCTCAATATCTTCTGGGCTGCGGTTTTGATAAAACTTCCGCAACTTATCTTCTATTTGCTTAGCGTACCAGAGACGGAGAGCTTGTTCGATCGCCTCCGTCCAATCATCAGTAAGTTGGTCTATTTTATCCGCGAATTCAGCATCAAGGGCGACTAACACTTCTCGCTTTTGAGTAGAATTTGACATAATCATTTTCCTTAATAATTTAAAAACAATGGTGCGCTAGGGCGCACCTTACAAATTACTTTTACCTCTTCCTTCTCACAACAGTCAACAGTCAACAGTCATTAGTCATTAGTCATTAGTCAACAGTCATCAGTCATTAGTTAATAGTCAACAGTCAACAGTCAACAGTCATTAGTCATTAGTCATTCGTTAACAGTCAACAGTCAACAGTCAACAGTCAACTAACTTTAAAACATCGGCATCAACTGAAGTGGTCCAATTCCCAACTCTTTAGCAGACACCCAGCGCACCTCAAGCAAAGCGATCATATCCTTAAACTGAGGCTGACCGCGAGAAGCACCCATCAACCCTTTAGCAATAATCAAACCGCACCAACCGTTGGTTAATTTACAGCGACGGTCCCACTTCTTGCGAGCTTCCTGATGCACCGGATCGTCTTCATTAAACTCCCCAAACAAATACAACTCTCCATTTTTTGTTTGCAAAATACCCAAGTCGAATTGCTCATCCTCAAAAGGATTTTCGCCCGGATTAAAACCAATACCCTTCACGCCTCCAGCTTCTTTCAAATCCTGAATCATAGTTTTTGCCTTCGGATGAGAAGTTTGGATCATCACCACCGGCAAACCATCTCCGGCGGCATTAATATCAATTTCTGCACCTTGGTGAAACTGGACACTTTGGCGCAGGAAATCTACCGTTTCCCAAGGTACTGCACCGAGACTCAAAAATGAATTTTGCGGCACCAAATCGTCCCGCAGCAGTGGCTTGTCAAATTCATCATCATCGTCATCATCGTCATCATCGTCATCACCGAGCATCTGTAATAATTCGTCTGACACCTCGGGCATCGTGGAAACTTTAACGGATACCTGTTGAATTTCTCCGTCAGACTGTGGCACTGGGATGCGGTAGCGGCTGCTAAGACTGGGAAACGTCTCTGCTCCCAATTTCCGGCGACCGTTGCGGAAAAAGCGGTGAAATGCTTCGAGAGCAACTAACATCGTGAGGGCTTCTTCTTCGTAAAGAATCGATCGCAATCCTTCTAAAGGATGTAGGTTGCCGAAATTTGGTTCAATTTCCGATGGAGGCAAATCGGCTAAATCAATTTCGTCGTCCTCGTCGTCCTCATCAATATCTGCGGCACTTTCAAAGGTAACAAACAAACAGTCTTGGCCTAAAAAAGCCTGTTCTAAATCTTCAAAAGATTCATCGTTGACGACTCGTTCTCGAAAGCGTTTCAAGGATTCTAGAGAACGGTACAGTAAAACTCCGTAATCCATTCTGCCTTGCCCCAATACGGACACGTAGAGGCTGGCGACATCCCACTGATTGATTTCAATAGATATAATTTGGTGTTCCCTCAAAGTCCGCCACGGAGCGTCTTGCCAAATTTGAGCAGCTTTTTCCATTAAAACTTCAGCATACTGAGGTGGCAACTCAGGAGGTCTGTTGATGGCGACCTCTTCCATGCCGCGAAATATTTCGTCAATTAAGGGCAATTCCGGCACGTAGTCAATGGAAATGCCTAAATCTTGAAGTACGCCCCGCAGATAAAATTGAATTTCTCGGTTTTTGACTACTATTTTTTGGGGCCGGACTGCCGGAGCCGGACTTTGGGGATGTTCCATTGCCCGTAGCAGGGCCCGGACGATCGCCTCTGGGCCGGCATCTGGCCCTACCATGTCCATAGCCCTCACGACTCCTTCGGAGCCATCGACCCAGAGAATGCACTCGCCACCAGCTTCTAGAACGTCATCGTCATCTAGCATCATGTGCGAGTCAGCATTAGATAAGGGTCGGCGATCGCCCTCCCACACGCTGGGAATTTGAGGTAAGTTTTGTAGCCGACGAAGAGTAGAGCGATTCAGCGCTGCCATAGAGTAAGCCCGTTGGGTGAAGCATTGTTGCGGTGCCGGTAGCCGGTCAACCGCTGCTTATCAATCATAAACCCTATAGGGGGAGAGGACATCAAGCTGGGGAACGAGGCCCCACGGGAATTAAAAATTAGAAGGTAAAAATTCTGCCTTCAGCATCTAACCTTATGCCTTCTGGCGAATGCCTGTACAATGGAGGGATAAGATTAAACTCTTAGCATTAGACAGTCTCAGGAGTTCGGCAAATTATGACTCAAGCCATTTCTGAAAAGCGCGGCATTCAAATGACGGACTCTGCTGTCCGTCAAGTTTTAGCCCTGAGAGAAAAACAAGGTAAAGACCTCTGCTTGCGGGTAGGGGTGCGCCAGGGCGGATGCTCTGGAATGTCCTACGTGATGGATTTCGCAGATCCCAGCACAGTGAAATCCGACGATGAAGTGTTCGACTACGACGGTTTTCAGGTAGTTTGCGATCGCAAGAGCATTCTTTATCTCTACGGTTTGGTTCTCGACTTCAGCGATGCTATGATCGGGGGCGGTTTTCAGTTTACTAACCCCAACGCAACTCAAACTTGCGGTTGTGGCAGTTCTTTTTCTACATAAATCGGAAAAGAGGGCATGGGGCAGAAAGTTGTTAACTGCCCCATGCCCTTTTCCATGCAACATCCCAAATCCAAAATCTAAAATCGAATGACCCCTGAAGAATTGTTTAAAGACGGTTTCGATCGCTACCAAGCTGGCGAAGCCCCGGCTAATTTGATCCCCGTGTTTAAAGAAGTGTGCGAAAAAGCTCCCAAAAACGGCAATGCCTGGGCTAGCCTCGCGTGGCTTTACCTGTTGGAAAATAAACCTGCACCGGCTCAAAAAGCAGCGAAAACAGCCGTTAAATTGAACCCTCATGACCCCCAAGCTCGCATCAACCTAGCAGTAGCGATCCTCGATCTCAAAGAAAAAGGAGTGCGCCCCCATGTAGAAGTGGCTCAGCAACTTCTAATGGCTTCCGAAGAGTTGCTCGACGAAGTTAAAAAAAATTTTGAAGAAGGATTAAAGAGAAAACCCGACTGGAAGAGTCTCGCCCGCGTCAAACAGTGGCTTCTCGAGCCGTAACCGCGCAAACAAGTCGATTTGGGTGCGGGGATCGACGAAAGTGGCTTTGCGGTTTATTACGATATCGTAATAAATCAATAAATAACTTTATGGAAAACTCAGAAAGTCAGTGCTAGTATTTGAAGACTTAGACGATTGACCAACCCGCTCAGCGGTTTTCAGATTTTACTACGATAATACTAGGAGTTGTAAAAACATGAGCACTGACAGCCACGTTAACATCAAACCCGCAACCCGCAACCACAAAGGTTTCTTTATTCAGCCAGCTTCTTACAAGTTGATGAGCATCGATAAATCCGGCTGGGCCTTGATTTGCATGGACAAAGCAGTTTGTCACTACGTAGACCCGGATGATTTGCAATTGCCGAATAAATCGGGAATGTCTGAAGGTTAATTCTGAAGTTTTGAGAGACTTTAAGATGCTTTATTTGAGTAGCTGCCCTCCATTGAGGGCAGCATCTTTTTTTGGTCAGAAAAAAGTCCGGCAACGCGCCGTGAATCGGGATTTAAGGGATAGAAGGATAGAAGGAAGAATTACTGATTCCCGATTAGCTAATTGTTAGATTTCAAGGCAAAAAGCATCTCCAACTCAGCAGTTGTCGGTTGCGTAGAAGCTGTGGCTACGCTAACTCCTCGGAGAGAATTCAGCAATTCAGCGGCGGGCGGGGAAACTAAATTTGGCTGTACTGCGAGCAAATATTGGTTAGCCCAAGACATGGTTTTTTCCATATCTATATAAAAGTAACCTTGGTTGGCCTGCGGTAAAGAAGTGGCGATCGCCTGAAAACTCGGACTGCTGCTTAACGGCTGGGGCGGCGTCGAAGTAATCACATCAACCAAAGGCCCGCCGAAAGCTACAAACACAGAATTTTCATTCAGCCAACCGTGCCCGAATAAAGTGCCTTGCTGGGGTATTTGCCACTCGGTAACTTCTTTGCCTTGAACTTGTCTGGGGGCGACACTGACTGTAGGATTGCTTTTGGCGATCGCATCGAGTTTTTTCAGAGTTGCTTCTGCGGCAGGGCGATCGCTGGTTTCAAAAATCATCGCCGCCCCCATCCCCAACTGAGACAAAATACCTCGATCCGAACCGATCGCCCCGATCGCAAATTCCCCGTTCATCCAACCAAAAACATCACGATCCGCATCCAAATCCAACCGTTTAAAACTACTCCTCACCTGCTGAACTCCCCTGTCAACTTCCGGGCTATCTTTTGCCTGGGCCGTCGCCTGCGACCAAATTTGGTCTAGTCCCTTGCCGCCGACTAAAGCAATGGTTTCGCCGGGAAATCTGGGTAACAATTTCGATGCGACTTGTGGATTTTGCTGCACGAATTTAGGGTCTAACTGAGCAATAGTTTTTACCCTCAATCCCTCACTATCCGCTCCAATTCCCGCTACCAAAGACTTAACTTGTTTGAACTGCGAAAACACTGTCCAAGGCAACTGAATATCTGCGGGCAAATTAGCTTTCAATTGCTCAATTGCAGCAGGATAATCAGCAATATAAACAGTTGCGATCGGATTCTTGACCCCAGCACTCTCTGCAAAAAACTTAGTTGTGCTCTGCTGCGTAGCGAGGGAGGGTTGTCCTGTAAAAGTATCGATCGCCAATTCCACAGGCTTTCTCAAAGGAGCCATCACTAATTGGTCGTTCAGCAAAGCCACACTGTAGCGCTTGCCAGTTGGCTCTGCAATCTCAAAAATTTTAACTCCTTTATACTCGGTTTCTTGAGTAGTTGCACCGGGCTGAGATTTTAATTTATTAGCAAAATTCCAAGCGCTAATTTTATTTTTCACGCTGACTACTACCAGCAGTTTTGGAGGCTCTGTATTCGTCACAGCATCAGGGGGCAGCAAAGCGACCATCACCCCCCCTAACCAAGGCTTTAAGTCCCTGTCAAAGTCGATTTGAGTGCCTGCCAAGCTTTGTTCTTGAAAGGCCTTCAAACCCTGACCGATCAACTTTTGAGCCCCTGGCGTGCCAAATCGCTGCAACTTTGACAACGCTTGGGGATTGGGGGATATGAACGCGGCCATCATTGCTTCGTCGGGTACAACTTTGGCGCTGTCTTGAGGGTTAGATACTTGTTGGCTCAAACCCTGGAAGTAAAAGTAGACCGCAGCGCTACCTGCTGCGGCGATGGAGGCAGCAATTAGAAGCTTTGATTTTTTTGCAGGCATGGTTTGTTTTCCTCGCGTCCCATATCAGTTTAATCAAAATACACTTGGCTTGTGGGGAGGCGATCGAGGCTGCTGTTTATTTTTGTATAATTCTAAACAAGTTTGGACGATCGTCTAAACTGCTAGAACTGTGCATTATTGGTAAAAGATGAAAGTAGCGATCGCGGGAGCAACGGGATTTGTAGGTAGCCGGCTGGTGGAGAAGCTGCAAGCTGCGGGACATCAAATGGTGGTTTTGAGCAGGGATGGGGCGAAGGCTGGCCGAGTTTTTCCCGCTTCAGCTTATCCGAATTTGGAAGTTGTCGCCTACACTCCAGCGGAGTCGGGTGATTGGCAAAAGTCGATCGCTGGCTGCGACGCTGTTGTCAATTTAGCAGGGGTTCCGATTGCAGAGGAAAGGTGGACGGAGGCGCGCCAGCAGGCAATTCTGGACAGTCGCAGACTGACGACGGCAAAATTGGTGGAGGCGATCGTCAATGCTAATCCTAGACCATCGATGTTTGTTAGCGCATCGGCGATCGGCTATTACGGAACCAGCGAAACCGCTGAGTTTGACGAAACGAGCCTCGCGGGAAACGATTTTTTAGCAGCAGTTTGCAAAGACTGGGAAGCAGCAACCCAACCTGCAAAAAATGCGGGAACGCGGCTAGCAATTTTGCGGCTGGGGATAGTTTTGGGAATGGGAGGCGCGCTGGCAAAAATGCTACCACCTTTTAAACTATTTGCAGGCGGGCCGCTGGGCACTGGGAAACAGTGGTTTTCTTGGGTTCATCGCGAGGATGTGGTTGATTTAATTCTGTATGCTTTGCAAAATTCGCAAGTTCAAGGCGTTTTGAATGCGACAGCACCGAATCCGGTGCGGATGAATGAATTGTGTCAAACTTTAGGGGAAGTTTTAAAGCGACCTTCTTGGTTGCCGGTGCCAAGTTTTGCTTTAGAAATGCTGTTGGGAGATGGGGCAAAAGTTGTTTTGGAAGGGCAGAAAGTGTTGCCGAAACAAACTTTAGCTAGCGGTTTTCAATATCAATATCCGACGCTGAAATTAGCACTCGAAGAGATTTTATCGGGAAGTTAGGAATCTACGGAATATAACCCGCCGAATAGAATTCCGATGCTCCACAAACAAAGAAAATTCCTCGTTACCAGGCAGAGCCTGGTAACGCAGATCCAGAGGCTCTGCCTCGCTTTCCCCGAAAGCAGATGAACCATCAAGAAATAGCAACCGGGTTGACAATTCCCGCAGAACTCCCATTCCTTCAAGCTATCTGCTGGCAAATTGCTGATGTAAAAAAATTGAGTTTCAAGGAAATGCTATGCCGCTACGAATCTGGCTGGCATTATTGGGGAGTTTTGGGAACACCTAGCTTTGAGGAACTGGCTTTTATTCAAGCAATTAGCCAACACTATCAGTCTTGGTTAATAGCCGAACTGGTAAGCAGTTGCCCGCCAAACAATCCCGAAAATTGGGTAAGTTCTCAAGCAATGTTTAAACGCGAAATTCATCAAAAGATATTAACTGTACTCAGCCACTTGAATGTTGAATTTCTACAGGAATGTCGGGCGTATTTTTGCGGCGGAACCCTGGTAAGTATGGAACACGGAGAATATCGGTTGAGCCAGGATATTGACTTTATGTGTCCGATGGATGATGGCTACCGTCTCCTGCGCCGAAAAGTTGCCGAAGGAGGCTATGATGCGATTTTTGGTAGTCGCGATTCCCTTGGGGATAGCTTCGCTTCACGCATTGTTCTCCCGAAGGATATTCAAGCCAACCAGTATGGGGTAAGATTTCCAGTTATTGTTGACGGCATTACTATTAAATTTGAGATGGTTTGTGAAGGGCGAATTGATTTGGGCGAACCAAATTATCCAAATTGGTCGCCTGTTCCTTGTTTGAATCAAATTGATAGTATAGCAGAAAAGTTGTTGGCAAATGCCGATCGACAGCCGAGCGATCGGGTAAATTCTAGAGATTTAATCGACTTGGCTATGCAAAGGTTAGCGACTCCGATTCCCCAAAGGGCGATCGACAAAGCTGAAGCAGCTTATCAAGTTATGGAACCCCTCGATCGAGCGATTCAGTATTTCCAAGATCGTCCTGATTATCGGGAAAAATGCTATGAGGTTTTGAGTATCGCAGAGCCAAATAAAGTTATTGAGGGTATCGATTTACTAGCTCAGGATTTAGGCCGGGAAATAACAGTCAGGACATTTAGCGAGACCATTTCCTCGTTCCCAGGCAGGCTTGAAGATTAGATGCTTAGATGCTGGATTTGGTATTCCTCTCCTCGTTCCCAGGCTCTGCCTGGTAACGCATATCCAGAGGCTCTGCCTCCCTCCTTCAAACAAATCATCCGACTCAACAATCAATCAAATCAACTGGCAACAATCCATCCTGACCCATATAATTTCGATAACTAGAATATCTCCAACAAGCCGGATCGTCAACATAGCCGCGCCTAACAGGATTATTGTGGATATACTCCAATTTTTGCAACAGCATTGCCTCATCTAAAATAGCTTGCGGGTGGAACCCTTCTTGCCATAGCTGATATTTTTGGTCTTTTTTGTGTAGCTTTTTATAGAATGCGAGTTGATCGAGGATGTTGGTAACTTGATTTTTTTCAAGCAAGTCAATTATGGAGCGAGCTGTAAATGATTTAAAATTTCTCATTTGCGTTGACAATTCTGAAGAAATTACGATTAAGTGCAAGTGATTTTCCATCAGCACGTAACCGTGTAAGGCTAAACGCTTCTCCCGTTGCAGAAAACTTAAGGAATCTAAGACTATTTGTGCTATTTCTGCTTGACAGAATACAGGAATCCAGTTGATAATTGTAGAGGTAACAAAGTGCGGTTGGTTGTCCGAATATATTACTTTGTATCTACTTCTTCCCATTGGGGCGATCGAGGGTTTGTTGGTGGGTTAGGGCGAGGCAGAGCCTCTGGATATGCGTTACCAGGCAGAGCCTGGGAACTAGGGAAATGCTGGGGTTTGTGAGTGGGTTTGGGCGAGGCGGAGCCTCTGGATATGCGTTACCAGGCTCTGCCTGGTAACGAGGGTAACGAGGGTATTTTTTATTGAAATTATCACACGATCGTAATAAGGGTGTCAAGATAAAAATCTTAATACTCACCTACAAACTGCTCGTGAACCCACCAAAATTCGCGGCGTCTGTTCTGCACCCGCACCAAGCCACCAAAACCAGGATCTTTTGCTTTTAGCAGGGCGTGTAATTCTCGCAAAATCGAGCCTTGGGCACGGATGGCTGCTTCGCCCTGTTGCCAATCAGGGACATCACTTTCGGCAGACAAATTAGGCGCTAAATCGCTTCCTTTCAAGAGAGATTCGATGCTTTTTTGTCCGAATTCGAGTTCCTCTTGAATGCCTTTGATTGTGGCTTCATCTAGTATTAGCTTGGGTGCCGAGACTGCGGTAGGTAAGACTATACTCAGAGTTCCGCTCAAAATTTTGAGATAGGGGGCTGCTTTGGTCAACCATTTGCGCGGCACTTCCAATTCATAAACCCCCTTCTTTTTGTTGTTAGGATTTAATGCTGGAAGAGGCAAACGAGAGTGTTCGCACCAGAGGGTGATTTGAATTTTTTTACTTATCCATTCGGGGCGATCTAAAAACCCTGTTTTAATGAGCTTAAAACTGAACAGGCGCGGGCCATCTTTCGCTTCATCGGTGAGCATTTGCATCAGTGACGCAAATTTCTCGTCCCCTTGGCTGAGAATGAGCCGATGCTCCTGAGACAATGACTGAAAGCGTTCTTCACCTCGACGCTCGGAAATCACTAAATGTTCGTGGATAATTTTTAGCTGGTCTTCGACACTATTTCGGAACTGCTGAATGCCGATTTCTTGGGATGGGGGTTGAGTAGTCGGCGCGTTATTTAGCAGAAGATCGATGTTTTGCCATTCATCACAGCCTGAAATGTGACACTGATGCTGATCGTGATTCTTTTTTTTGCTCTTAATTAGTTTCTCTACCTCAAATAGCGCGTTTCCAGGTGAATTTTTACCGCAAGGCGCAATGCAGGGAACCATCAGATTAGGCTGCAATCCTTTCCACTTATCCTTGACTAGCCATTTAATCTCTTCCGTGAGATAAGACAAAAACCGTTCTGGATAAGCTGCCCGCACGGTAATTTTTACATCAGTGTTAACATATTCCAGCAATGCCCGACCGTTGTAGTCGTTATCAAGCATCAAACCCCGTTGCCAATGGATACTTTTTTCGTAATTGCAGCGCCCCAGTGAGTATTTGTGCAAGCGCACAATCAACTGGTAAAACAATCCTTCTGCTACTGCAAGTTGTCCTCGATCGTCCACAATCCGGCAGATTTGCACTTGTTGTCTGTCTCCGGCTTCCGGTTGCTCTCCCCAATTGGGCAATTCCGGGCGTGTATCGCGTACAAGTTGAGCAATCAAGCTGGTATTGCTGGGTTTAGCTGGGTCGAACACCACCGGGTAGGACAAATCGAAGCGTTCCATCAGCTTGAGAAAGATGGGATGTAGTTCTTGCGGGTAGCCGTCCTCGCCTGGAAACGGGGGATTGCTCCATAATTCGCCCAGATGCTCAAAATCTACTAAACCGTTGTGGCGGCGGGTTGTTTCATCATCGAGTACGAAGCTGATTGCCTTTGCTAGCCAGTCGGGTTTGAGGATGACGATATCCCGCAGTATTGGATCGTAATCATAATGGATGATATGCCCCAAAGTATGGGAAATGCGAAGGAAAAGTTCTGCTTGTTCTTTATCGATTCCCTGTTGAGCGCAGATGGCAAGGACATCATCGTAGGGCAGATAGGCTTTGTCGTGTGTCTGCAAGATTTCCCGCACTCGCTGCCACTTGGCGGGAACGGAACGTCCCATTTCCGGAAGAGATGCGGCGACACTAGCAATCTTTTGTTTTAATTCTGCCAGCCCCTTGCAGAAGTTCTGATCGTCAGGTTTGCTGTCTATATGGAAGAAGTCAAGCACCGTATCGCTGCCGAATAGATCCTGAATTTCCTGCCTGTCAATGTCGGGTTGTCGCTGTCCGGGGCCGCCGTGGGTGGCGACTACTAGCACCTTGGCATCCGGTGCGCGATGCTTGATCAGACTAATCCACTCTTTGACAAAGCCCTGCTGGAGGCCTTCCCGCGGCTTCCACACCACCAGATACACCGCTGGAGCACTGAAAAACAACTGGTGCGTCGATCGATAAACCCGTTGACCGCCAAAATCCCAACCATTGAGTGATATCTCTGTGCCACTGTCGGGATGGGTGACAATAACTGGCTTAATTTCAATGCCGTGAGTGGTGGGACGACTTTCTAGCCATTCATCCTCCCGCAATGCCCCCAACAGACAACTCTTGCCCACCTCACCTTCACCGATCAAAATCAGCTTGGCTTCATTCAGCGTGATTTGTCCTTCTGCCTTTGCCCGCAGGTATTGCAAGACGGCTTCAGTGCCTTGCTCATAGGCAGCAGCGAGGTCAGGATTGAGAGGGTTGTTGTTGAGGTAAACCCCTTGCAACTGGGTGAGAGATCCGAGTGTCTGTGGCAGTTCCCTCAGTTGGTTGTTGTGGAGGTAAAGGTCTTGCAACTGGGTAAGGGAGGCGAGTGCCGCTGGCAGTTCCCTCAGTTGATTGTTGTGGAGGTAAAGGCCTTGCAACGAACTGAGGGAGCCGAGTTCCTCTGGCAGTACCCTCAGTTCGTTGTAGGAGAGGTCAAGCAGGTACAATTTGGTGAGGGAGGCGAGTTCCTCTGGCAGTTCCCTCAGTTGGTTGCTTTTGAGGTAAAGGTCTTGCAACTGGGTGAGGGAGGTGAGTCCCTGTGGCAGTTTCGTCAGTTGGTTGTAGGAGAGGTCAAGCAGGTACAATTTGGTGAGGGAGGCGAGTGCCTCTGGCAGTTTTCTCACTTGGTTGTTGTGGAGGTCAAGCACTTGCAACTGGGTGAGGGATGCGATCTCCTCTGGCAGTTCCGTCAGTGTCAGACCGCTAAGATCGAGTGTTCTTGCTCCCTCTTGCCGTGCATTTTCAATCCGCTGCCGTGCTTCCCGATCGCCCTCAGTTTCTAACATTGCCAATTCCTTGTTTGGATTTTTGTATATAAGTGCGATCGCCTTTTGAGATGAAAGGGCGATCGCCAGACATGATTTGATTTTGAATATTGCTTAATCTCACTTCAAAATAACATCTATATTTTGTCGATCGTGAGGTTTGAGTAAAGGAGAGAATGGAGGGTTTGTTAGAGGGTTAAGGCGAGGCAGAGCCTCTGGGAATGCGTTACCAGGCAGAGCCTGGGAACGAGCTAAACCCGGTTTCTGATTCCCTGCGCGATCGCCCAAGCATCCTAGAAACCGGGTTTCTGCGATTATTCTTGCCTCCTCCCGCCCGATTTTGTTAAGAAACCCGGTTTCTGATCCCGGCGCGATCGTGAGCTTTGAGCAAACTCGCCGGATCGGGTCCAGCGGGGATAATGCAGCCGGGATTCAGCGGGAACAAATTGCCGTAATAATCGCGCTTCACAGCCTCCAAATCGCAAGTGCCCGCAACTCCCGGCAACTGGTACAAATCGCGCAGATAAGCACCCAAATGCTCGTAATCTTGAATGCGGCGCACATTGCATTTGAACAAGCTGTAGTAAACTGCATCAAAACGGAATAGAGTAGTAAAAAGCCGCACGTCTGCTAACGTCACCCGATCGCCACACAAGTAACGACTCCTCAAGAGCGATCGATCGATCTCGTCTAAAACAGCAAACAATTCACTGCAAGCCGAGTCATAAGCAGCCTGAGATTGCGCGAAACCGCAGCGATAAACGCCGTTATTCACCGATTGGTAAATCTTCTCATTCCACTCGTCAATTTGCGATCGCAAATCCAGAGGATAAAGATCCATTTGAGGATTGCTAGCAAACTCGTTAAACTCCGAGTTTAGCATCACAATAATTTCCGAACTCTCGTTATTGACGATCGCCATTTTCGAGTCATCCCACAGCACCGGCACCGTACACCGCCCCTGATAGCCCGGTAAAGCCAACTGATAAAGTTCCGGCATCGTGTTGCAGCCAAAAGTCTCCGACTCCATCACCCACATTCCCCCTTCCGAGGGATAGACAACAGACACGGATATCGCATCTTCGATCCCTTTGAGCGCCCTCGTCACCAGAGTGCGGTGCGCCCAAGGGCATCCTGTACCCACGAAGAGGCGATACCGTCCCGCAGCGGGTTGGTGAGGGTTGTCTGCTTCTGTGCTGACAAAGTTGCGGAAACTGCTGGTGGGGCGAATGTATGCTCCGGTGCGATCGGGCGGCGCTAGTTTTGACATCATTAATTGCCACATTGATGTCCAGACAAATTTACCTAGCTTGACTGTTACGGATGAAGGAAGCGATTTGTTTTTCACAATGCGATTAAAAGAGGTTTGCTAAACATAATCTGCTTATTTTAACTCACATTGCGACGTTTATTCCCTCGTTCCCAAGCTCTGCCTGGAAACGCATATCTAGAGGCTCTGCCTCGATCTTGATTTTGAGTTATAATAATCTACTAAGTCCTTGGCGCTTAACTTAAATTTATGGATTTCACAGGCACATTAAATCAGATCGTCGCCCTCAGCGTTCAAGATCGGATTCGTCTTGTACAAGCAATCTTAGAGAGTATAGCGGCAGAACAGGTTCACCCAGACCTGACAGACTTTCAAAAGCAGGAAATCGATCGCCGAATTGATGATTCTGAAGCAAATCCTGATAATGTGCTGACTTGGGAAGAAGTTAAAGCTTCAGTCAAAGCACGAAAATAAACTATGAATTATGCGTTAGTATTCCGTCCAGAAGCTCGTGAAGAAGTTGATGAAGCTTACACTTGGTATGAAAGCCAGCAAATAGGGCTTGGTGACGAGTTTTTAGACTGTATTGAGGAAATGCTCGATCGAATTTGCCAGATGCCGGAGTCATATCCAGTTGTCTATCGCGATGTTCGGCGATCGGTGGTGCGTCGCTTTCCCTATGCTGTGTATTATCGCATTGTATCCAGCCGAGTGATAGTGACCGCCATTTTTCACGGCCGCAGAGACTCAACAGCATGGCAAACGCGAACCTAACAAGTTCCCTCGTTACCATGCTCTACCTCGCTCTATTCCCTCACCTGAGAACGACTTTTCTAGTATCTGCCAGAGGCTATTTCAGCATAAGATCGATCGATCAATCGGCGAGAAACCGTCTGAATTCCCGTATGTTCGTAATAATTGGTAGTCATGTCTAAAAACGCCGCCACATAATCCAATTTGTCATCGGTAATATCAATGTATTGCTTGAGATTGCCTAAAACTATGGCGGGAGTTAAACCGCGAGACTGTACTAAATTGTTCATCCAACCTTGGGCTGAGGCGAAAGTAGTTGTCACAAATCCGAACTTTTGTGAATTATTTGCGCCGGGAATTAGGTTGCTGATATTTTGGAATGTTGAGTTTTGCTGCAAGGTAGAAGGATTCAATCCGCCTAGGGTATTTTGCGCTACTCGAATGAAGTCCGGGCCGAGGGGAATTAAACCGTCAGCACAAACTAAAGCAGCCATCCGCATCAGAGATTCGCCTTTGTAATGAGATAAATAATTACCAAAGCTTCCCACATTGTTAAGGGAAATGTTGTTAAGTTTGCAGTATGCTATTAGCTCGATCGCCACTTTGACGCACAAGTCGATCGTTTGAGTGGTGTCAGCTTTGGGAGTGAGGCGGTTGAGAAAGGAAAGAAAGGCGATGTTTTCGCCGATTTTATTCGCCATAGCCGTTGCACCTAACGCACTGTCGGTGCTGTCTGCTAACTGGTAAAGCCTGACTACGCCTTGATAGGGTTCATTTGGGTTGGCGTAAAGCTCGATCGCGCGATCGCGAATTTTCTCAACTAATTTACGCTTTGTTTCCCCTGTCACCGCTTGAATAGTATTATCAAAACCCGTGAAATTGTTCCACTCCCCCGGAACCACAAAATCGAGAGATTTGAGCATCATCACAGTGACGCCACCCGACGGCAAATTGTCAACCAATTCCACAATAGATTTGCTCACGACAAACTCCTGAATAGCCAGATTTAAAGTGTTCTTCCAAATACTCCAACTTCGGCAAATCCGATTCCAGATTCCCGATGAATTCCCCAGCACTAAGTAGGTAAGCAGAAATAAATATTATACCACCCAAGCCAGTTTTGCCCTACTCCGATCTTTTCTCTCTTTTCTTCCTCTGCGTTCTCTGCGCCCTCTGCGGTTCATTAAAAAAAGTCTTTCCCCCAAAACATTTGCATTTCAATCACCCTCACCAAGTTAAGTTTCATTATATCGAAAGACTCAAAATCATAGCACTGTGTTAAAATAGAGGGCGCAAAATAGAAACACATAAAATATGACGGTTGCAGTTAACCAAACTCCGGGATTAGCCTCGCGTTTAGTAAATGGCGTACTCTCCATCAAGCCTTTGGCTAATCTAGCCAAGCACCAAGCGCGGGAAATGATGATAACAAGAGCAGAAAAAATTGGAGTGCATTGGCGACAAGAAGCCCAAGCACTTTTAGCTCGGAATTGGGATGCAGAATTGCTCAGCGTCCAAAATCCCGATCTTGTTTACCCGAAATATTATCTAACTTCATTCCACGCTTATGAAAAAGGTAATATGAGTTGGGAAGCTGCTACAGAAGTTGAAGTTGCTGCTCGTACAGTTCACGCCACAATTTGGCCGGAAGCGGGTGCAGAAGGCGATGCAAAACTCCGCGCCAGCTATCACGAAGTCATCAAATCTCAAATTGCTTCTTCGCCGCAACATATTGTTGATTTGGGATGCAGTGTGGGAATGAGTACCTTTGCTCTTGGGGAGGTTTACCCGGAAGCGAAGATGACTGGGGTGGAGTTGTCTCCTTATTTTTTAGCAGTTGCTAAATACCGTTCCCAACAGCGAGAATCCCAATCTTTAAATCAAAAATCTCCGACGTGGGTTCACGCTGCTGCTGAATCTACGGGTTTGCCTGCGGCTGCTTTTGATTTAGTTTCTATTTGTTTAGTTTGCCACGAATTGCCGCAGAAAGCTACTAGAGAAGTGTTCCGGGAAGCGAGGCGTTTGCTACGTGTTGGCGGACATTTGACAATTATGGATATGAATCCTCAGTCGGAAATTTATGCCAAAATGCCTCCTTATATTTTGACTTTGCTCAAGAGTACGGAGCCTTATTTGGATCAGTATTTTGGGTTGGATATCGAGCAAGCTTTAGTTGATTCGGGTTTTGCCCAGCCGACAATTACTTGCAATACAGTCAGACACCGCACTATTGTTGCTGAAGCAATATAGCGGTTTTCGGTATAGTGAAGTACAGATATCGGGTAGGACACGGCAGTGCCGTGTCTAAAGCTGTATTTATTTAATTCGATTGAAAACTGCTATAAATGGTAAAGTTGCATAGATATTATTCAATCCTTGGGGCCGTGCGTGAGTGTAAATAGTCTAATCTGTGGATTTAAAAATTTCTGCGATCGCGCCCCCTACCGATAAATAATTTTGATGCTACCGGATTTGATATTAGACAGCCGTAGAAGCTATTCACAGCGCCATTTGTTAGACATTTTGATAGAACCCTAAAAGAAGGACATCTTCATGAACTCGACAGCCCCGTCTCAAAACGTCATCGATTGTTTGCAGGTTATCTTGGATTCCACTGCATCGAAGAATTACGAGCTTTTTACTACAGTCGGTGATGCAGGCTACAAAGCGAGCATTACACAAAAAATGTTTGACGATGTTAGCGAGCAGCTTGCTTCCCGCCTGCAAAAGGGATACTCAATTAATTATTTTGGTGAGATAAAACAAGGTAATTGTCCGATTTATTTGTGGAAGCTGAGTTTTGAAGATGGTGGAGATGAATTTGTGGCACACATGACTATGAATGGAGACAAAGTGGCTGGGATTTTCATCGAATAACATATCTTGCTTGATATCAAATCCGTTAGCATCGGAATAGTAAATTCCAGTTCACTGTTGACGGTTCACTGTTAACTGTCAACCGTCAACCGTCAACCGTCAACCGTCAACCGTCAACATCATGTATGAGTGTAACCGGAAATGATATAGCGGTTCTCAAAAAAGTGAGGTATGCCCTATGCCCTATGCCCTATGCCCTATGCCCTATGCCCTATGCCCTAT
>NZ_JAUBSH010000065.1:0-38390 GCF_036704705.1 Microcoleus sp. K1-B1
GCTGGCAATCTCTTGTTTCATCTGTCGAAAGAATTCTTAAAGAATTTGGAGATAATTATGTAATTAATTTTGCTTAACTACTTAGTATCGGTGTTGTTACTGGTGTTGTTACTGGTGTTGGTGTGACTACCTCTGTGATTGTGCCGAGTTTAGCAATCCAAATATCTTGACCGCCTGCATTGGGACCTCCCAAAGCGCCATTAGTTTGTCCCGTGAGATACAGAGGGCCAGCGCTATCGAGCGCTAATTCTGAGGTGGAGTCAGATTCAGCAGTCCCGAATTGCTTGAGCCACAACTGGTTGCCATTGCTGTCGTACTTAGTTGCCCAAATATCTTGACCGCCTGCATTGGTGCCTCCCAAAGCGCCGTCGGTTGATCCCGTGAGGTAGACATTACCAGCGCTATCCACTGCTAACTCTGAGGGGGAGTCAGATTTTGCAGTCCCAAATTGCTTGAGCCACAACAGATTGCCATTGCTGTCGTATTTAGTTGCCCAAATATCTTCACTGCCTGCATTGGGGTCTCCCAAAGAGCCGTTGGTTTCTCCCGTCAGGTAGAGATTGCCAGCGCTATCAAGTGCTAAGTTTGGGCGGAAATCATCTTCAGGACTCCCGAATTGCTTGAGCCACAACTGATTGCCATTGCTGTCGTACTTAGTTGCCCAAATATCTTCACTGCCTGCATTGGGACCTCCCAAAGAGCCGTTGGTTTCTCCCGTCAGGTAGAGATTGCCAGCGCTATCCACCGCTAAATCTGAGGGGGCTGTGATTTCTGGGTAGTCAGAGTCAGCAGTCCCGAATTCCTTCAACCACAACTGATTGCCATTGCTGTCATACTTGGCTGCCCAGGTGTCAACATCCGGTGGATAGCCTTTTGAAAAGTTATAGTTTGTGCCCGTCAGATAGACATTGCCACTGCTGTCCACTTTTATGCCATCGGAGATGTCGTGGGTGTCAGAATTGACATTCTTCAACCACAACTGGTTGCCACTGTCGTCATACTTGGCTACCCAGGCGCTTTTGGGGCCTCCACCTGCACCGGAAGTTGTATAGCCACTTGTTCCTGTCAGGTAGACATTGCCAGCAGTATCCACAGCTAGATCTGAGGGAAAGTCATCAAAGTTTCCTAAAGCGAACTGCTTGAGCCACAACTGGCTGCCTGTGCCGTCATACTTAGCTACCCAAGCGTCGTATTTGTCAAAAGAGCCCAGTGGTGAAGCGGCAGCAGTGCTTCCTGTCAGGTAGATATTGCCAGCACTATTCACTGTCACTTCTGTCGCCAAGTTATTCCCTAACTGCTTGAGCCACGACTGACTGCCACTGCTGTCATATTTGGCTACCCAGGCATTTGTACTTGGATTGGTGCCCCCCAAAAAGTCATAGGTATATCCTGTCAGATAGAGATTGCCTGCACTGTCGAGTGCTGTGCTCTGGAAGAGATCGTCCTTGGGTGTGCCGAATTGCTTGAGCCATTCAAAGTTAGGCGCTAGTTTTCCAATAGTCAGTGTGGTTTCAGGGATTGTACCCGCAACGGCACCTGCGATCGCCCGTGCTGATATCGTTGAGGAAGGCATAATACACCTCACAAATTAATTTATGTAACAAAATGCCTAGATTGCAGTTAAAAGTGCGAGCGCTCGTTTTTATCAAGTGCTAGCGCGATCGCCTGCAAGATTCACCCAAAATAAAATCAATCTTACTATAGCCTATGTCTACGTAAGTATGTACGTAAGTATGTGACTGTTGATTAAAATATCTTCTCTTTGGTTATTCATCCTTTACATAAATTTACTTTGTGATTTATTTTTTTGTTTTCAAATCTCAAATCTCAAATCTCAAATCTCAAATCTCAAATCTCAAATCTAATTATGGCTAAATATATTCTTAAACGTTTGCTGGGACTATTCCCAGTCCTTTTTGGAATCACTCTCCTAGTATTTATATTTTTGCATTTGATACCGGGAGACCCAGCTACAGTGCTTTTGGGAGAACGGGGAACTCCCGAACAGGTGGAAATCTTGAGAGCAAAATTAGGTTTAAATCAGCCTTTACCTTTGCAATATTTGGCTTTTTTATGGAGTTTGCTGCGCTTGGATTTTGGAAATAGTATTATTAGCGGTATTCCGATAACTGATGAAATTATAAGTCGCTGGCCTGCTACTTTTGAACTGTCTGTGGTGGCGATGTTGGTGGCACTTGTTATCGGAATTCCGGCGGGGATTTTGGCTGCTGTTCGGAAAAATAGCTGGCTGGACAATCTCGCGATGAGTGGTTCGTTAATTGGCGTATCTTTGCCAGTGTATTGGTTGGGATTGATGTTAATTTATTTGTTTGCTGTTAATCTGAAATGGCTACCTCCTAGCGGGCGGATTAGTGTAGATTTGGGGTTTGGTTTTAAGTCGATTACGGGTATTTATGTTTTGGATTCTTTGCTGAGGTGGGATTTGGCGGCTTTGCGGGATGCGATCGCCCATTTAATCCTGCCAGCTTTGACTTTAGGAACTATTCCCCTGGCTATTATAGCTCGCATCACTCGTTCTGCAATGCTGGAAGTGCTTTCTCAAGATTACATCCGCACTGCGAGGGCTAAGGGATTACCGGAATATTGGGTGATTTTGAAACACGCTTTGAAAAATGCGTTTTTGCCGATCGTCACAACTATCGGTTTGCAGTTCGGCACTCTTTTAGGTGGCGCTATTCTGACTGAAACGATTTTCTCGTGGCCGGGAATTGGTTCTTGGATTTATAGCGGTATTCTGACGCGGGATTACCCAATTGTCCAAGGAGGAGTAATTTTTGTGGCTGTAACTTTTGTCCTGATTAATCTGGCTGTTGATATTTCCTATGCTTTTTTCGATCCGAGAATTCAGTACCGTTAATTAAAAGGAAATCAGACACGAAATGCTTCTTTAACATCCGGACGCAGCAGGTAGTAAATGCTAGCCACTGCAAAACCCAGGGTTAAAAAATTAACGGCTGCACCTGCGCTGCCAAACATTTTAGCAATTTGCGCGAGGGTGGCGATGATATGGATAATTAATGTTCCCGTCCAAGCCCATTTTTTGAGTTGAAACAAACCCCATGTTAAGATTAAGGAAATAATTCCGATAATTAGAGCTATCGTAGCAAAAATTGCAATGAAGCCACCGATTACAGTCCCAACTCTCGCCCCGCCGACAGCCGCACCGATACCGCCAAAAATGCCAGCAAAAAGTAAGATGAACAAGCCGTCAAGGAGGCTGAATACGCCGCTAATTAGCTGCAAGATTGCCAGAACTGTAACGCTTTGAGGACGATTCATTGTTTTTATTTTCCATTTTTAACGGATTTGAAAAATATTTTAACCTGTTGTGGGCACAGGGCGGATATGTATTCAGGACTTATGCACCGCTACCCGTGAAACCGGGTTTATGAGAATTAAGTGTGTCCATACTGTGTCGTTACGAGCTTAGCACTGGCCGATCCCGCTGCGATCGCTATCACGAGTCCGCAATGACCTAGTGACGGTCGATCGCCCGCAGCCAGATCCGCCTTTGTTGCTGGTGAGAAGCGCGCACCTAGCTCCCAAAAATAATATTATCTGCTAAAATATATTTTTATTTGCCAGCAGCAGGGAGCGAGTTTGTTTAGATCCACCTCTTTTGGCTGAAAAAACTTAACATTTTTTAATAAATTGCAAAGATTAGCTATAATTGTTTACAGGTGCTGGTTGGGGAACTTTTTATAAATCACCCGATCGGATGAGTCTGAAAGACGATGCCAAGCATCAGCAAAAATTTTACCTTTAAGGTAATCCTGAGATTAAATTAGGTGAGTCGGTATGATCGTTAGCCCTAAAAAGGAAACTGCTCAGGTCAAGGTGGAAGATACTCAGACTGTAGACACCAAGGCCGCAGAGACCAAAATTGCAGATAAAAAAACCGCCCAAAAGCAGTCTCCGAAGAAACCCGCGCGCAAACCGCAGCGGTGGGCGATTGGGTTGGTTGCAGCCGGGTTGCTAGCTGTATCGACCACAATATATGTAGCAAAAAGTCGATCGCAGCCGAAAGTAGATGCGATCGCCACTATGACAGTGCCGGTGGAAGCACAAAACCTCACGGTGCGGATCACGTCTAGCGGCACCGTGCAGCCAGTACAGCGCGTGAATCTCAGCCCTAAAGGCTCCGGCAGGATCGCAGAATTATTTGTCGAACAAGGCGATAAAGTGGAAGCAGGACAGATTGTTGCTCGCATGGAAAGTCGCGATGTAGAAGCTCAACTAGCTCAAGCTCAAGCCCGCGAAGCCAGCGTGCGAGCAAAACTCGCCAAAATCGAAGCCGGGAATCGATCGGAAGACATCGCCAGCGCCCGAGCGCGCTTAGAGCAAGCCGAGGCCAGTCTCGCGCAAGCCCAAGCCGGTAGCCGCGTTGAAGAAGTTGCAGGAGCCAGAGCCCGCTTGCAGCAAACTCAAGCTGGCTTGCAGCGACTGCGAGCCGGCAGCCGCGTTGAAGAAGTCAGCCAAGGGCGAGCTCGTTTAGCCCAAGCTCAAGCTCGTTTAGCAGACGCTCAAACCGGCAGTGTCAAACAAGAAATTGCCCAAGCACAAACGCAAATTGAATCGAGTAAAGCCCAAGCCGAACTAACAGCTCAACGGGTGGAACGTAATCGGCCCTTAGTGGAAGAAGGTGCTCTGGCTAAAGATAAACTGGATGAATTAATTAAAGAAAATCGTACAGCCCAAGCTAAATTAATAGAATCCCAAAGACGCCTGCAACAACTACAAGAAAGTCGGCTGTCGCAAATTCAGCAACTGCAAGCTGCTGTGCAAGTCGAGCAGCAAGCATTGAACCAATTGCAAAACGGCACGCGATCGGAAGAAATTGCCAGAGCTGAAGCAGAAGTTGCGGAAGCTAGAAGCAAATTAGCGCAGCTAGAAAACGGCAACCGTCCAGAAGAAATCGCCAAAGCCGAAGCAGCAGTTGCTGAAGCCAAAAGTCAATTAGCCGCACAAGAAAACGGTTCTCGCCCGGAAGAAATAGCTCAAGCTAAAGCTGAATTAGAGGAAGCTCAAGCTCAAGTACGCTTTCAAGAAGTGCAGTTAGAAGATACGAAAGTTCGCGCTCCTTTTGCTGGAATTATTACGCAAAGATACGCCATTCAAGGAGCTTTTGTAACTCCCGCAACTTCTGCCTCGGAAGCTACTTCGGCAACTTCGACATCGATTGTCGCTCTAGCTAGAGATGTGGAGGTTTTGGCTAAAGTCCCGGAGGCTGATATCAGTCAAATTAAACCGGGTCAAGAAGTTGAAATAGTGGCTGATGCTTATCCAGATAAAGTGTTTAAAGGTCGCGTTAAATTAATTGCGCCGGAAGCTGTTAAGGAACGGGATGTGACGCTATTTCAAGTGCGAGTTGCCATTGATACGGGCAAAGATTCGCTGCAATCGGGGATGAATGTAGATTTGAGATTTGTTGGTGAAAAGTTGAGCAATGCTTTAGTTGTGCCGACGGTGGCAATTGTGACTAATAAAGGTCAAACTGGTGTGTTAGTTCCCGATGAGAAACAACAGCCGCAGTTTAAGCCTGTTACGGTTGGATCGACTATTGGCAACAAGATTCAGATTTTGGAGGGTGCAAAAGCGGGCGATCGCGTTTTTACCGAACTTCCTCAAGGTAAAAAGCTGGAGGATATTATCAAGAATCAGAAATAGGGCATAGGGCTGGGGAATATGGCATGGGGTATTATTTATCTCGATCGCTCTAGGGTGTTTTCTTTCCCCGGAGATCCCCCTAACCCCTTAACAAGGGGGGGACAAGAGCAGTCAAAGTCCCTCTTAACAAGGGGGGGACAAGATTATTCAAATTCCCCCTTATTAAGGGGGATTTAGGGGGATCGAGACTCGACTACAAGCGAGATTTATTATGGGTTTAAATATTAAGTTGACACCAATAATCCCAATTCCCTAATCGAAAATCTAAAATCCAAAATCTAAAATCGAATTATGGATATTGTTGAAAGCGTCAAAATGGCTGTCACAACTTTGATGGCAAACAAGCTTCGCAGCACCTTGACGATGTTAGGAATTATCATCGGCAATGCTTCTGTCATTTCGATGATCGGTATCGGGGAAGGAGCTCAAACATTTATCGAAGGACAGGTTAACTCTCTGGGTTCAAACTTGCTATTTATTATTCCCGGCAGTCCTGAAGCGCAAACCCGCCCGGTGATTCCGCCCCAGACTTTAGTAGTGGAAGATGCAGAGGCGATCGCATCTCAAGTTCCTTCTGTCCAAGAAGTCGCACCAACTCTCAATGACAGTCAACTCGTTACCTACCGCAACAGAAATGTCTCATCTTCCATTGTGGGAACTACCCCAGAATTTCTGACTGTCAGAAGCTTTGATGTTGCCCAAGGTCGATTTTTAAACAAATTAGATTTAGAAAGACAAGAAAATGTGGTTGCTTTAGGATCGGAAGCAGCCGAACAATTGTTTGGTAACACGCCGCCACTTGGTCAATACATTCGCATCAAAAATTCGACATTTCAAGTAATTGGTGTCATGCAGGCGAAAGGCTCTAGTTTTGGCGACAATCAAGATATGAATGTTTATTTGCCGCTGACCACAATGGCAAATCGCATCGTTGGTCGCTCGTCTCCCTACGGTACAAAAGTAACATTTATTTCGGTTGCTATCAAAGATGAAACGATGATGCCAGCAGCCCAATTTCAAATAGAAAATTTGCTTAGATTGCGTCATAAAATCACTAAAGAGGATGATTTTACTGTTCGCAACCAGAAAGATTTAATGAATACCTTGGGAAGTATTACTGGTGCTTTGACGTTGATGTTGGCTTTTGTGGCGGCAATTTCGCTGTTTGTCGGCGGCATCGGGATTATGAATATCATGCTGGTTTCTGTTACCGAACGCACGAAGGAAATTGGATTGAGAAAGGCGATCGGAGCTTCTCAGCAGGATATCCTGATTCAGTTTATGATAGAGTCTGTGATTTTGTCAGCGGCAGGCGGGGCGATCGGCACTGCATTCGGTATCGGCGGCGTGCTTTTAGTAGCTGCTTTTACTCCTCTGCAAGCTAGCGTTTCCCCAATGGCGATCGCACTTGCAGTCGGTGTTTCCGGCAGTATCGGCTTATTTTTCGGCATCGTACCTGCAAAACAAGCTGCTAAATTAGACCCGATTGTGGCATTGAGAAGTGCTTAATTAGTTTGTTGACTGTTCACGGTTGACTGTTCACGGTTGACTGTTCACGGTTATAAAAATAACTAATAAGTCATATAGCAATCCTAAATCATTTGTACATTTCTTACTCCCTCCCCTTAGTAAGGGGAGGGTTGGGGTGGGGTAAAAAATTTACGACTCATTTAGGATTCCTATAAATCATAATTAATAACTCATAACTAATAACTCATAACTAATAACTCATAACTAAGTATGAATTTTATTGAAAGCGTCAAAATGGCCGGTCAAACGCTACTAGCCAACAAAACTCGCAGCAGTTTAACAATGATTGGCATGATTGTCGGCAACGCTTCAGTAATTGCCATGATTGGAATTGGAGAAGGAGCTCAAAAATTTGTAGCAGGACAAGTTCAATCTCTGGGTACAAACGTATTAATCGTGAGACCTGGAGTTCCTAACGCTAGGCGAAGTACCATCTCAAGTGCGCCTCAAACTCTCGTACTGCCCGACGCAAAGGCGATCGCAACTCAAGTCCCCTCCGTTCAAGGCGTCTCAGCAGAACTTAACAGTTCCGAAATAGTTCGCTACAGCAACAAAAATGTTTCGGCTCTAATTTTCGGCACGATTCCAGAATTTCTAGAAGTCAGAAGCTTTGAAATGGCAAAAGGGCGGTTTCTGACCGAACTCGATGTTAAGCAAAGTAACCAAGTTGTGGTTCTTGGTTCTGAATTAGCGGAGAAACTTTTTGGCAATACAAATCCCTTGGGCGAACAAGTACGGATCAAAAATGTCAGCGTCAAAGTAATTGGAGTATTGGCGCCCAAAGGCACATCTTTTGGTACAAATTTTGACAATTCTGCCGCTGTGCCGATCGCCACAATGGCCAATCGCATTGTCGGGCGGCAATCTCCCTACGGTTTGGCTGTCACGTCGATATTTATTTCTATTAAAGATGAATCGCAAATGGACGCGGCGCAATTTCAGGTAGAAAACCTGCTGAGATTGCGGCACAAAATTACTACCGAAGATGATTTTACTGTCAGAAATCAGAAAGATTTAATGGCAAGAATGGGGGCAATTTCCGGCGCTTTGACTCTGATGTTAACTGCTGTTGCCAGCATTTCCCTATTAGTCGGTGGCATTGGGATTATGAACATTATGCTTGTGTCCGTTAGCGAACGCACTCAGGAAATCGGGCTCAGAAAGGCGATCGGCGCATCCCAACAAGATATCTTGTTTCAATTTATTGTCGAAGCTGTGATTTTATCCGCTGCCGGAGGGATAGTCGGTACTTGCGTAGGTGTCGGTGGTATCTTGCTTGTAGGTAATTTCACGCCCTTGCAAGCTGGAATATCACCCGTGGCGATCGCCCTTGCTGTCAGCGTGTCCGGCGCAGTGGGTCTCTTCTTCGGCGTCGTACCCGCCCGCCAAGCCGCCAAACTCGACCCGATCGCAGCTTTGAGAAGTGCTTAATAAATATCTATCTACTTACTCCGTTACACAATCCGCTCCTTTGATGCTGGTAAAAATTCTCTTGCTATATCAAAACGTTAAAAAAAATAGTATTTTTGTAAAGTTTTAACAAACTTGTAGTATTTAAAGCAGTTTTTATGACTGTATTTTTACCTAGCTTCAGATCGCAAAAGTTCATAAAAAGCCCGTTAAATATTAAAGATTAAATAAAGCTGTGTTGTGGTGTTTACTTCCCAGCCAGAAAGTTTAATAATGTTAAACCAGGGGTAAAAACACTTAAGCATCTACAGAGTTTACGAAACCTTTGCGATTTAATCAAAATATCCAATAAATAAACATGGCATCTCTGATCCCTAGTCCTCAATTTGACTATCTGGAAGGAACCATCCAAGCAGACAGATTTAACGCCTTGAATGGCAACGACATAATTTATGCCAACAGCGGAGACGACGATCTCGAAGGCGATGCAGGTAAAGACAAAATCTGCGGCGACCAAGGTAACGATACGATTTTTGGTGGTGCAGACGACGACATCCTCTGGGGGGGCAAAGGCAGCGACCTAATTAGTGGCGATTCCGGCAACGATATCATCTATGCGGGCGCAGGTAGCGATACCGTGAGCGGCGGCACAGGCGATGATATATTTGCCATTGCTAAAGGCAGCGGTGGCCCAACTGTAGCTACAGCCGACTACATCGCCGACTTCGGCAACGGCAATGACAAAATTCGATTGCTAGACGGCCTCAGCTTTGAAGATTTAAACATCCAGCAAGGCACCGGCGCCAACAGCAACAGCACAGTAATTCAAGACAAACTCACGGGCGAGTATTTAGTAGTATTGCCGGGAGTCAACAGCAACACAATCAACCGCGACCAATTCACAAATCAGCTATCGGGAAACCCTGTCATTGAGTGGAACGGAGTCATGCTGAATGCAGTGCGGACAGCCAGCACCGCGCCTCCCCTCGCTTCCCGCAACATGGCAATGGTTCACGCAGCCATTTACGACTCTGTTAACTCGATCAGCAAAAAATACACCCCTTACCTCGTGGAAATAGACCCACCCGCAGGTACATCAGCAGAAGCAGCCACCGCCGCGGCCGCCCACCGCGTCTTAGTCAACCTCTACCCAGCACAAGCAGCCACATTCAACGAAGCATACGCATCGTCTTTAGCTAAAATTCCCGACGGCAAAGCCAAAGAAGACGGGATTGCCCTCGGACAGCAAGTTGCCGACCAAATTATCAGTTTGCGGAGTACAGACGGCATCACGCAAGTAGTGCAGTACACCCCCTCAAACAACCCCGGCAGTTGGGCGCCGACTCCCCCCGCCCTTGCCGCCGCGCTGGCGCCACAGTGGGCCGAAGTTGCTCCCTTTGCCATGACTAGCGGTTCTCAGTTCCGCCCGCCCGGCCCGCCCGCCCTTGAAAGCGCGCAGTACGCAGAGGAACTTAACTACGTCCAAGAAATCGGCAAAAGTGACAGTCTTACGCGCACCCCAGACCAAACTGTGATCGCCAAATTCTGGGCTAACGGCGCTGGGACGTTTACGCCTCCGGGCCACTGGAACCAAATCGCCGAAGAAACAGCAACTCTCACCGCCACATCGCTGGAAGATAGCGCCCGCTTGTTCGCCCTGCTGAATATTGCTCTGGCCGATGCAGCTATTAGTTGCTGGGATGCCAAGTATGAGTACAATTTCTGGCGGCCTGTGACAGCTATTCGCCAAGCAGACACAGACAACAATCCCAACACGACAGCCGACCCCCAGTGGCTGCCACTGCTAACTACTCCGCCGTTCCCTGAGTACACCTCTGGTCACAGTACCTTTAGTGGTGCAGCCGATGCCGTTATGACTTCTGTATTTGGTTCGGATTACGGCTTTGCCGATCGGGGAGACAGGAGTGTCAACACTTTGCGAACCTATCAAAACTTCAGCGAAGCGGCCGACGAATCGGGCATGAGTCGTCTTTACGGAGGCATTCATTTCATGAGTGCTAACCTGGATGGTTTGAGTGCGGGTAGAAATCTGGGGAATTATGTTTTCCAGAATTTCTTAACAGCCTAGGAAAGTTGGGACGGGTTTACGAGATTGCTGAGATGTTGCACCATTTTCAATAATCTTTTTAGGAACAGGCATCTTGCCTGTTCCACAAGAAATCAACTCTTTGTGGAACAGGCATCTTGCCTGTTCCTAATTATTCCAGCAATTCTACAGTGCCGAGATACCCGTCTACTCGGACTTTTTGACCGTCTCGCAAGCGAGTTGTAGCTTCCGAAATGTTCATGACTGCGGGAATTTTGTACTCGCGAGCGATGATTGCTCCGTGAGATAGTTGACCGCCAACTTCAGCGATAATTGCTGTTGCTCCTAACAGCAGCGGTGCCCAACCTGCATCGGTGTATGGGACTACTGCGATCGCATTTTCTCCTAAATCCGTGCTCGCGGTGCGGCAAATCTTGACAAAGCCTTCGACACGACCAATACTTGCTGGAATTCCCTGGATGATATTAGTTTCAGATGTTGCGGAGTCGATCGCCCTTGTCTGAGAATTTGGCAGCAAATTGCCGTAGACCACGGGGGGAATCTGGCGATCGCGATCTGCTACCAGGCGATCGCGCCTTTCCCTAATTGTATCCTGAAAAGAAACACTCGTGCCGCTGCGAATCCACTGCTGAATTTCCCCAAATTCCAGATAAAAAATATCCCCGGTTTCCTGAAACACCTGCATTGCCAATCCGCAAGCTTCAATCTCCAAAAAAGTCCACCGTAAATGAGCCAACAACCGCGCGTAAATTTCGCTAATTTCGTTTTTAACAAGCGCTCTTGCTTGACATTTATCTAATCGCCACTTCTGCGAAAAACTCAATCGTATTTCACGCTTTTCCACTAAATTAGTTTCGGCTTTTTGAGCCATATTTATTAGCAACTTTTGATAAATTTCCGGTTGTTCTCGCCAAGTAGGAACAGCAATATCCGTTCCCACCTCACTCAAATATCCGTAAGTCTCAAGCCACTTTTCAAAATCTGCTTGTAAAGCCGGAGTTTCCGCAAATGTCTGTGCTAAATCTGCGACTGAAACAGTTTCGTCAGGCTGCGAAACAGCAGCTTGCCGCAATTTCTGAGCCAACTGCTGTAAAGCTCGCACCGAAGCAATTTCAGGAGCGCTGTCATTTGCCAGCCAGTCATCATCAACGCGAAAAATTGCCTTGCGAATAGCCAGCCCGATCGGCCCTAATATATTGTAGTAAGTAATCGGTTTCAGCCACTCCTGAATTTGCTCCGCTCTCTCCAACAATTCCGTTAAATACTGGTAATCGGGCATTGGGCATTGGGCATTGGGCATTAATATTTCTTCTTCGCTCGAACCTCTTCCTTCTTCCTTCTTCCCTCTTCCTTCTTCCTTCTTCCCTCTTCCTTCTTCCTTCTCCAAACTTTGCAGTGCCGGGAGGAAAATAGAAGTACGATCGCCCTTAAATTCTGCATTCAGCGCCCTTTCTCGCTGCACCAGACGCCACAAACCGGGCAAAGAAGGCAAAATCTTCCCCAAAGGCGGCTTGCCCATCTTTTGCCCTCTCAGCAAAAATTCCAAACCCTGCTCCGGCAATCCCATCATCCGAAAAATTTCGCCCAACAAAGTCGCATTAAAATAGGCGTGAGAACCCAGCAAAGTGGCCGTTTCATTAAAGTTTAAGCCACTGGCGCGATCGCCCAAAACTACCTTGAATATTTCTCCCCAAACCCCGCAAGTCAGCGGCCGATTAATCGACCAAGTTAGCGGGCGAATTGCACCGGGAATCACTTCTGCTGCAATAGTGCGCGTCCAAAAAGGCTGCAAATTAGTAATTGGGCGGCTTTGCAAAATCCAAACTTTTTCCCCATCCCAACTCCACTCAATATCCTGCGGGATTCCGTGAAAAAATGCTTCAATAGCTTGGGCTTGTTTCACCAATTCTGCTAAAATCGATTGAGCAATAATTGAATTACTTTGAAGTTCAGTTAATTTTTTTTCTAATGATTCTGGTTTACTAAAATCAATTTCTAAATGCACCGGAGTACATTGTCCGCCAACAACAGCTTCGGCTCCTCCCGGTAAAGCTTCTATAATTACCTGGGAACCACCATCTAAAGGATTGCGACTGAACATCACTCCCGCAAATTCGCTGTCAATATAAGGCTGAATTAATACAGCCATTTGGGTGTCTGGCAGTTGTCGCTGTCGGCGGTAAGCCACTGCTTCGGCAGTCCAATAAGACTGGCGACAGCGATTAATTGCATCGAGCAATTCTGCTTCAGTGAAAACAGGGCCAATAGTTTGATATTGTCCGGCGGCGGAACTCGTATCGCCATCTTCTCCCGCAGCAGAAGAACGCACAATCATTCGATTTTGGATTTTGGATTTTAGAGTTTGAAGGAAAGCATTGGGAATTGACAATTCATCACTATTTCCTCGATGCCCGATGCCCGATGCCCGATGCCCGATGCCCGCTTCTTGTGATAATATCCAACCAGAGGGTACATTAAACCCCGCGCGTTTTAGTTGAGACAATTTAGCCGCTTTATCGCCGCAGATGGCAGCATCTAAGGAGTCATCAAGAGAAAACAATTGATCAGATTTAGATAAAGCCATATCATCACCTTGACTGAAATTAATTCCTGCTAACAACAAAGCTAATCCTGCTGCTGCTAAAATTTCTGGCATTGATTGTCGCCACACCCAAACCCAGATTGGGGTACACAGACATCCGCAACGGGAAGCAAAAAGTCTCGCCCGATCGCCCTCACCCCACCACCGCTGTGCCAAACCCCACACCAGCAGCCCCCAAATGCCCGATGAAACAGCCACTGGTGGCGAAAATACCAAAAGACCCCAAACAGCGTTGGTCACACCTCCACCTCGGGCGATCGCATATCTGCCCGCAACTAGAGGAATTAACAGGGCGATCGCGATCGCAGGTGCATCCGGGAAGCAAAATCGGCCCGCCAAAATCGGCAAAATACCCCTGGCAATTTCCGCCAACACCGCAGCAATTCCCGCTAATTTCCCCCCGTGAATGAAAGCTGCCGACACCCCCACATTCCCCGTACCCAGCGCCCTCAAATCTCGGCGGCTAAACACTCGCACCGCCCATCCCGTTAGCGGTAAAGCACCCAGGCTGAAACTAGCAGCCAACAGCAATGCTATTGTCCCCAACGGCATAAAATCAGCTCTCCTATTTTCAAGCTCTAACCATTATGACCGCAATTCTGCCACTTTTTCTGTCTTCAGATATATCAACCAAACGTCCTTAGCACTTAAGATAATGTAAAAGTAGAGTAGATAAGGATTTAGCCTAATGATAGATATCAGCTTGACCACTCCCATAGCAGTTGTTGTTGCACCCATCCAGCGAGTAATGATTGATCTGCTGATGCAGCAGCCAGTGCCGGAATCAAGTGTCAGCTTGACCGCTCCAATAGCAGTTCTTGGTGTTGGCTTTGTTGCCGCAGTTACGATCGGCTCGATCGCCTGGTACAACTCCAAGCGCCCCCCCGGTTGGGAATCCAAAGAACGCCCTGATTTTGTACCGAAAGTTGATAAAGACGATTTGATTGCTGAGGTTTCTGATTCAAAGAAAAAATAGAACAAAGCTGTTTGAGATCAAAAAAAGCTTTGAGAGAAATAGAAATTACCCTTTCATATCTCTTGTGTAGGGTGCGCCTTGGCGCGCCTTACGCTATTTAGAAAGGCTTTGAGTGAATAGTTTTAATTGACCGAAAGCACTAATGTCAATAAAGAGAGCGCTCATCCCGCGATAGATCGCTTTCTTTACATTGATGCAAGATATCATTAGATAGATTTAATCAGAGAAATTTAGAAGTTGACTACCGATTGGAAGTTCTCTGGAGATTCAGCTTCTTTTGAGGGGCTGCGTTTGAGATATCTCACCACTTTTTCGTAAACTTGGCAGAAAGCATCCAAGATACAAGCGCCCGGATTAATTAATGAATAAATAAAAAACTTGTATCCGATGAAACTTTCCCCCCGAATTTATCCGTGGAGTCAATGCTTCAATTCTTTAATCTAAAATCTAAAATCTAAAATCGATTGACTGCTAAGGCGATCGCCCCGCCGACCATTTTCCCGTTTCATGTCATCAGTTTATTGTTTTGAGGTAGTGGCGATCGATCTAAACCAATGCGGCTGCTTGAGGCTTTGACTCTGTTTCTACGCCTAATTCCGTCCGCTTCAAAACCAACAATGTGATGTCATCAAACACTTTTTGAGTGCTAATATGTCGTCGCACATCGTCAATCACCGCTTGCTTAATTTCTGCAGCCGATAAATGCCAGTTTTGGCTAATGACTTCACACATCGCCTCAACGCCATATTGTTTTTTCTTAATGTCTTTTGCTTCGGGAATACCGTCGGTATATAGCACGATACCATCTCCTAGCTGTAGCTCAATTGAAATGTGGCTAATGAACTCAGCAATGTCATCGTCAAGGGCAATGGGAAAACCTAAATCCATCGTATCGATACGTTCAACCTGTCCACCGTTTCGCACAATAATTGTTTCTTCATGCTGACCGCTAATGCTGACCCGTCCTTGGGAGTAATTTAAAATCGCTAGGGTGAGGCTTTTCTCAGATTTCATGCGCTGCACGTTTTTGTAAAGGGTGCGGTTGAGCGCATCTAAGAAGCGAACCGGATCAGTTTCGTGGATTTCCTTGAGGGTGCGAACGGCGGTTTGCGCCATCAGCATCAAGATACCGCTTTCGAGTCCATGTCCAGTGACATCGCCGATGCCCAGAGTGACAACACCATCGGTGTTTAAGACATCATAGTAGTCGCCGCCGACTTCATCGGCAGCATCCATATATCCGGCAATATCGAGTCCGTCGATTTCCAGTTCATCAGCATTGGGCAGAATCATCTGCTGCATCTGACGCACAATATCCAATTCCGCACCCATGCGAAGATTGTCTTCCTTGAGTCTCTCGTTGAGGGTATCTAACTTTTGCGCGGATTCCGCTAGTTGCTCTATGGCTTGTTCGAGTCGATCGGATTGTACCAAGATCGATTTATCAAAAACATCAAGCAACTGCGTCAAAGTCGCTACTTGGGATTTAAGCTGCGCTAGATCCTGCTCAGTGTTTCTTGTGAATATTTGCCTAGAGGCTCTAGCAGATTCATCTTTTTGAGCGAAGACAGCTCCTCGATAGAAGGGCAGCAGTGCTGTCTTGACGTTCAGCGCCAGAGTGCTGAACATCTGAGCCGTGCTAATAGGAATCTGGACTTTCAAGAACATAATAATTGCAAACATATTGCCTGAAGGTAATAGACCACCAAACCCCAACACAGACTTGATTCCGAAGGGAATCACAAAGGAGTCCTGACCGGGAATATAGGGGCTGCCAATCGCTTCAGGTACATAGAAGACGTTGTATTTCCTCTGCTCGATTTCTACCAAAAGATTCGGGTCAGGGTTGATAACTGTTTTTATATCTAAGCCTAGCTGTCTGATGAGTTGTGAGATCATCGGCATCTGAGCGACTACAGATTCGCTTGCCAGTGGAATAGCTTTGTGTCCAACGGATGTGTGTCTTGAGTTCCATTCCGTTTGTTCTCCTACCGTTGCCAGTAGAGTCATGCACTTCATGGCAGGCAAAGGGGGATAGTGATCCAAAATACTACGGGCATACTCGGCAAGTTCGACTTCTAAGTCTTCATAAGGGTGAGTTTTGAACAAACGGACTAGGGCGCAGGATTTTTCACCAGTTGGTTTAGTACAGAAGTTTTCGTAAAGATACCTAACAATTCTGTTACTCACCTCTTCCATACTTTCAACCCCCAAGCCGAACTGGCGTAGAGCCAACCCGCATTCGGCCATGTCCCTTAAAGTGAATCTCGTCAAGTCGTACATCGGACTTCCTTATAGATTTGGAAATAACGGCAACTAAGAAACACAGTGCCACAATCCAGTAATTATGGTGCCTTTCGGGAGGTACTCGCATCGCCGCCATGCCAATATAAAGCATACTTCCAATGCCAGAGCCCATGAAAATACCGGGGATTAACAATGATATCAATTCCCGTTGCACGAGCGAAATGATGGTTGACTGTTGACTGTAGAAGGAGGGGTGGAAAAACTCAATGGTTGAGTGTTAACTGTTGACTCGAGTTTATTATTTTGATGCAACCCACCTGAAACGATATGAGAAGCTGTGTGCAAAACCTCGATGCAAGCTGTAGAAGGCGATACCAGATGCAATGACTGCGGCAAGCCAAGAGACAATCACAATGGGTAAATCGTAGGCGATCGCTACTGGCAGGTGATAAGCCAGCATTCCTAAAAAGTGCATTGCCCAGATGCCCGTTTTCATCAACGAACCACCAATCAACCAACCTAAGCGAATAATTATTACCTTTTTTGGGAGGCATTATCTCTGTTGATTATAAGGTGGTTTAGGAGGGAAGAATGGCGATAGAGATAGAAAAAATGACTAGCAAAAATCGTATTTAACTCTCATTAATGAATTACTTTTATAAAAATTATGACTGTGACTATGGCTTGGAAGTTCTCTGGAGATTCAGCTTTTTTTAGGGGCGGCGTTTGAGATATGTCACCATTTTTTCGGAATTTTGACTGCTAAGGCGATCGCCCCACCGCTCCTTTTTTCGTTTAAAGTCATACAGCGGATTCCTGGTTGACAAATTACACTAGCAGTAGCTTGTAAACCAGTTTTTAAAGTGCTTAATCAACAACCCCGTCAGTTAAATTAATGGTACAATAGTTCATGTTAATTAATATGTTTGAGATTTATTCACGCTAATTTAAATTCGCCAAAAATACTATCGGATCTTCGCAGTATAAATCCCATACAATCTAAAATAGATTAATCGGCATCATATCAAAAAAGCATAAAAAGCGTAAATATTGTATATCAGATATCAGCTCGACAAGCGTTTATCTAGTTTCAATAAATAATATAATTTGTGTAGGAGCTAATTTCAGACAGCCCCTACATCATTTTTGGTTCTGCTAGCTTATTTTTGCAGCGGATTGAGTTTCGTAACCGAGCTTTCCTTGGCATCTTCAGCGCTATCTTGGAGGAAACCAGAAGCATCCTTAAAGGCGGCGCCTACTCTCTCTAAAATATTGGCATCGGGATCGCTGCGATCGAATACAGGTTGAGCCTTAGCCGGCTGTCCGTCTGGCGCTTCTAAAAGAGTTTTATCTCCGCCGAGTTCGAGGTCGTACTTGTCAGTTTCCATCGGTGCAGAACCCGGATAAAGCAGCTTTGAGGAATTAGATTCAGCGGTAGTCGAGGCAATGAGACGATCGCCTAAGATCGACAAATCAGCCCGATTCTTTTCTGCTTGAGCAGGCGACTGATTTACTTTAGGATCGGTGGAGGTTTTATAATTCGTGTATCCATCACCGCCACCCTTGTGAGGGTTATTCATTCCTCCAGCTTGAACGGGAGGATTCTCAGGTCGAGCACCTCGAACATCGCCCGCATTGCAAGCGGTACTGGTAAACAGCAGCACACCTGCCATAAATACAGTCAAAAATTGACCGATACGCAATCTTTTAAAAAAAGCAGTTACAGTGTTCACAAAACTTTTCCGATTTTTTACTACCATGTATTAATACTAAAAGTAAACTTCCCATGCCTGCCTCTAGCGGCGGTGATATTTGGGGGCGGGTTGCTATGATTTTTTTTATAACTTTAGAGGGATTTCATAAACTGCGGAAATTTATCCAAAGCAAAGCATAATGGTAGGGTGCGGCAGTTCCAATAGTTGCTGGAATTGAAGAGCTTTTTTGTTGATGACACACCCTACAAGATGCTAACTAGGGAATTGTTCGACTTTCGCTTCAGCTTGCAAAGTCAGCAAACCAGCTTCCACATTTAGCTGCTGAATTCGCAGGGACATTCCCTCAATTTCAAAATTTCGCAAGTTTAAAACTTCCCCAGCTTTGTCCGCCAAAGCTTCAGTTAACTCAGGCGAAAATTCCTTGTTTTCAGGATACTCGACATCCTGAAGAGAAATTGCCCAACCGCCCGCTGCGATCTCAGGTTTTGCTGTAAAATAAATCTTTTCCGTGGAGGCAGTTTCCCGGATCAATACCTCAGCATTTAAAGCGATTTTTGCGGCCAGCAATTGGCACTCAATAGTTTTAACGTCTATTGTCTGCGGTTGTCCCTCAACAGTAACTTTTAAGTTTTTCAGTTTCCTGCTGATGTATTCGGAATTAAAAGCGCGGTTGATATCGCTTTCTGTTAAAACTGCGCGCGCCCCACCGAAGGCAGGGCCGTTCAGTTCTATTTTGCCAAACATAGCGGTGAGGGGATTGACAGCAATATCCTTTATGTGAATTTGCAAATCTTCCACGCGCAAATCTTGTTGCATTACCAACCCTGTGCCCTCAACTGCAACGGCCTCTACTGAACCCTGGGCTAGCTGGATCGGATCGGTGTTAACTGTCACAGACAAAGTTTCGGATTCGTCTAATTTGCTCGCAATAGCAATCTCGGCAACTTTGTCGATCGCCTGTTCCCCTAAACTTCTATTTTGTTGAAGCACGCTCGGAATTCCTAATAATATTGTTTAAAAATAGTAGTTAATACCTAAGTCATTTACCGTCTTCCTCTCGGCAGGTTTCTCGTCTGAAAAAAAACTCAGCCAAAGACAGAGGGTTTCCAGAAAAATACTAAAATTAATCAGATACTCTTCGGAGCACTCTACATTAACCGAAAGCATCCAGGATACAAGCCCCCGAATTTATCCGTGGGGTCAATGCTAAAATCTAAAATCTAAAATCGATTGACTCGGTTGCAAAGCGGTGAAAACTCAAAAACTCGGATTTTTGCCCAAAGTCTTTTCGAGAAGTTCGATCGCCCGCTACAATAAGTAAGAGCCGGCACCGCTTTTTGCAATGAATTCAGAATCAACTCTCGCTAGACTACAAGCTACACTTCCCGACGGAAAACTGCCTTCTAGCTACGGGGTATACTTCAAAAACACCCTAGTAGCCCTATGTCACGCCCTAGAAGACCACATTTTGCAAACCAGTGGCGGGGACAAGAACGAACTCCAACCCTTAGTTTTGGTAACGTTTCAGCAGGGTAAATGGTATTTACAGGAAGCCGATCGCTACCTAGATATTGCTAATGCCTCTCGGCGCGTTGTCATCGGTGCAGTAGCCGACAGCGGTTTCGCTACCCACAAAACCGGGCAATTAGAAAATGTATCTTTAATAAATCTCGATGAGAACGACCCCATAATCCAAGAATGGAATTTAATCATCCTCGCCCCGACATACAAAGCAATGGTGCTTTGTCGCGAACTTTCAGACCAGGAATACTTGCCCGATGGCAAGCCTGAAGTAGATACAGAACGAAAGTTCTACGGTTTGTGGTCGTTTGACCAGTCTTTGGTGTCGGCTGCTGCTGAAATTTTTATAGAACAGACGCGATATTACAACTCTCCTCTGGCAGAGAGTTTGCTGGAAATGTACCACGAAATCCTGGCTACCAAAGGCCCGCCCTTGGCCGACATTAGTGGCGTAGTATCGCGGATAGTCACTTACCTGCAAAGTTCTCAGCAGCAAATGGTAGCAATTAACCGCCAAACCCGCGAGTTGTGGGAATTGGAAGGTCAAGCTTTGCGCGTCAGCCGCAATTTGAACGCTAACAAACTTCAAGCTTTTCTGCGGATGGCCCAGCGCGTGGACGAACGCGATACCTCAAATCCTACAGCGTCTTTGCAGGTGGCGGCTTTGTCGGAAACTTTGGGTCAAATGCTGGATTTGCCGGCTTTGCAGTTGCGGAGGCTGCGACTGGCTGGATTGCTATTTCGAGTAGGCTTAATTTCTGCCCCGAATGAGGTGTTCGATCGCACTCCCGATGCTTTTGACGAAGCAACTTTCTCGTTTTGGCGCGATCGCAGTTTCATCGGTTCCCAACTGCTGCAAGCAATGCCGGAATTAGCACCTGTTGCGGAAATTGTCAAGTACAAACTTGAATATTGGGACGGCAGCGGCAGGCCAGAGGGTTTGCGAGCCGAAGCGATACCTATGACTTCGCGGATTTTGGGGTTGGTCGCTTATTTTCAAGAACTGACTCAACCGCGTGGCGATCGTCCGGCTTTGAGTTTGAGCGAAGCTTTGGAACAGTGCCGCGAACTGTGCGGCACTCGCTTCGATCCGGCTTTGGTGGAAACTCTCAGCAACGTCGTCAGACTGACAGAAATGGGTTTGATGGAGTTACCAACTCGCCCCAGCCAACTGCCTAACGTGTGGTTGGAGGATTTGGGCGATCGAACGACCTCGGCCGCTCCGGCATTATAAAATAACTCGACTGTTGACTGTTGACTGTTGACTGTTGACTGTTGACTGTTGACTGTTAACCAACAACTGACAACCAACAACTGACAACTGACTAATGACTAATGACCTCGAAGCCATACGCAAAGGCAAAATTTTGATGTTGGTCGGCACTGATTTAGCCGGCAAAGACTTAGCGGGAGCGGATCTCGCGGGAGCTAACTTGTCTCAAGCCAACTTGAGTGGAGCTAATCTCGCCGGCGCTAACTTGCAGCGGGCAGTATTGCGAGCCAACCTCCGCGGCGCTGACTTGAGCGGCGCTGACTTGCGAGGCGCAGATTTTCGCAATGCCGATTTGCGGGGAGCTTCCTTCGCTAACGCTTTAGTCCGCGACGCAAGTTTTGGGGGTGCTTTTTTGACGGGGGCATCCATCGGCAATTTGGATTTGAGCGGTGTTGATTTTCGCGGCGCCGATTTGCGGGGCGCTGCTTTGGCTCGGGCAATTTTGCACTCCGCCGATTTGAGCAATGCCAATTTGTCCGGGGCTGATTTGTCGGGAGCTGACTTGGAAGAAGCGATCCTGAATGGAGCCGTATTGCGCGGCGCTAACCTGACGGGGGCTAATTTGCTTTGCGCCATGATCGAACAAACCCTTTGGGACGGAGCGTTGCTCGATCGCGCTTGTCTCCAAGGCACCCCCCTGAGCCCTTAAATTTCAACAATGTTGTTTTGAAGACAGACAAAAAAACAAGATCTGCTTATGAGGTGAATAAGCACAAGCAATTTTTACATTTCTTAATATAGGGTTATAATGGCGACTGTAGATGAGCAAACGAATAAATGGTAGCAGCTTTGTTTAGCGGTACATCCTTTCAAGGTCAAAGTGGCGATCGCCTTGTTAGTAAAGTAGCAGGAGCTGCGATCGCAGCCTTATTCAAGCGTTCTGAAAAGGCCGAAGCCAACATCCGAGTCGAACCAGTAGCCAAACTCTTGCAGGGAAGCATCGACGGTTTCGACTTCGTTGGCAAAGGTATGTTGATGTACAACGGCCTCCGCATAGAAGTGATGGAACTCTACCTGCAAGCAGTCTCAATTGATTTTGGGGCGATTTTTGCAGGTCAAGTGAAATTGCGGCAGCCTACCCAGGCAAATATGCGAGTAGTCTTAAGTCGATCGGATTTAACCACCTCATTCAATACACCTTTTGTAGTTGAAAAACTCCAGAAGCTGAAGTACCAAGAGCAATCTCTGCACTTTCAAAACACTGAAGTCAGCTTCGGAACCGACAAATCAATTCGGCTTCAGTCCGAAATTACCGTAGGCGATGCCAGCGAACCGGTCAAAATAGATATTACTGCTCAATTGCAAGTAGAAGACAGACGCAAAATCCAATTTGTCAGCGTTACTTACGGCGGTGACGAGCAAGCAGTAGACTTGGGCCAAGCTATAATTGCCCACGTAAATAACTTGCTAGACTTAGACAAATTTGCCTTAGAAGGCACTCAACTGCGAGTAGACCGCTGCCGAGTTCAGAACGACGAGCTGGTTTTCTACGGTTGGGCTGGTATCGAACAGTTCCCCAAAGGCAAGCGCTAAACCTCAGCAGGCTGAGGTTTGCCCAGCCATCTAGTTTGGAAAAAGAGCATTTTTTAGTTAGCAAACAACCCGCACCGGCGGGTTTTGCTTTAGATTTTAGATGGGAGGAAAAATCTAAGATCTAAAATTTCGCATCTAAAGTCGATCGAGGCAAAATCAGCACTGAGGTTGATTCGAGCGGACAAATTATTTTGATAGATTTAAATAATAAATTAAACCACCCTCAAGAATAAAGATGCTCGGATTTTATTTATTTTGTATCTACGTCGCAGTCTTGTCCGTGTTTGCCGGGCCGGCCCACCGCCGGTCTGAGAAATGGTGGGTAGAAATTGTCACCGATTTGCCCCACTGTACCTACTATTTTGGCCCCTTCGACACCGACAAAGAAGCTTCCAGCAATATTCCAGGCTACCTCGAAGACTTGGAAAGCGAGGGAGCTAAAAGGGTTAGTATCCGCATCAAACGCTGTCAGCCTTCGCATCTTACCATTTGCGAAGAAGAAGTCTCAGAAACTGTAGCGATTTAAGGATGTTGAGTTTTGAGTTAACTCAAACCTCAACAATAATATAAACACACTCTTCTTCTAGTCCTTACCTTGCGGACTTTGTATGTCTAGCAGTGACTTACAGCCACCCAGCCTAAAACTCTCCTCCATCAAAATGCTGATTTTAGACAGCAGCTACTCTCAAAAATTACCTGCCTCAAATCAGCACTGAGGACGAGCCGATCGCTCTCGTTGCGTTGATAAATTGAGAACAGTAAAAACTACTTAAGTCTTCTCAGAGGTAAATATGTTTGAAATCTCTATGTTGGGTATGTTTTTCACGGCTTTTTGGGTGCTAGCTCAACCTGCTAGCAGCACTCGACGCGACGAATGGTGGGTAGAAGTTGATACAGATTCGCCAAAGCGTACCTATTACTTTGGGCCCTATGACAGCAGACAGGAAGCTTCCGACAACTCGAACGACTACATCCGAGACTTGGAAAACAAAGGATCTAAAAAAATTAGCATCAACATCAAACAAGGTAGCCAACCTACTCAGCTAAGAGCTAGCGAAGAGTCTTGAGAAGGTGGGAAAGTGCAAATTACGGGCGAAGAAAAGTTGACTTATTAACAGGGTATTTTTCAAATGAGATCGCGCTTGCATACAGTAGGGACACAACAATGCTGTGTCCCGATGAAATAGTGAAGAAAGAATCTTATTTGCGTCCGAAAAATGCACGCTTTTTCAAAGCACCATTTGATTGAGATTACTGCGAGGATTAAAAGTACGATTTGCTTGGATTTTCTCGTAGCATTCGCGTTCTACACTGCTAATTTCTTTCGGTGGCACGATCGCAATTTTTACCAACAAATCAGTCCGCTCGTTTTTCTTGGGTTTCGGCCATCCCTTGCCCCGCAACCGCAAAGACTGACCCGAACGAATCCCCGCTGGAAATTTCACAGTGATCATACCTTCAGGCGCCGGCACTTCAATTGAAGCTCCCAACACCGCTTCGTCGGGAGTTATCGGCACTTCGCAGACCAAATTCTCTCCCTCAAATTGGAAGAAAGCGTGAGGCAAAACTTCTAATTTTAGGTACAAATCTCCCTGTTGCTTCGTGTACGGGTCAACTTGACCTTTGCCTTTTATCCGAATTTTACTGCCGGTTTTAACTCCTGCTGGAATCGAAACTTCCCCCGTGGCGACTCGCTTAGAAGTTCCCCGAAATGCTTCCCCCAGAGTCAGGGAAATTGCGACCTCGGTGTCGAGAGAGCTTCCTGCGGAGCGGTTTTCGTACCCCGCGAAATCTTCAAATCCGCCAAAACCTGTGGGCCCGCCGCTGGTGCTGCGGTAGTTGCTGTAATTCCACTTGGCATTGCGTGCATTACCCGGACTACTACCTGCGCGACCTAACAAGGCATTAATAAATTCGTCAAAACTGCCGTACTCGCTGAAGTCAACCCCGCCAAAGTCTACATTCGTACTGCCCCCGCCCGGCCATCCGCCTGGAGTTGTGGCAGCTTGCTTCCAGTATTGACCGTATTGGTCGTATTTTTTGCGTTTTTCAGGGTCTGAGAGCACTTCGTAAGCTTCGTTTACTTCTTTAAAACGAGCTTCGGCTTCTTTGTTGCCGGGGTTCATGTCCGGGTGATATTTGCGGGCTAGTTTGCGGAAAGTTTTTTTAATTTCGTCAGAACTGGCAGTTTTGTTGAGTCCCAAAATAGCGTAATAGTCTTTAAAATCTGTTGCAGCCATTAAGCAATCCCCTCTTTATTAGTTGTTATTTGTTAGTTGTTAGTTGTTAGAAAGAATAAATCCCAAATTAGCCGCAGGATGGCGCATTAGTATAATGCCAGGAGCAGAAGTGCCTGCGGCATCTCATTCAAATTATAGGTTATCAAAGGTTTGGACTCGATCGAGTTCGGTTGTTGCTTGGCGTTCGATCGCAATTTCCGCACTCCACTGCTGTTTAAGATTTTATAGCATTCCGCTCTCTCGTGCAGAAGGGAGCCGGAGCAGCCGCCTCTAGAAATGCTTTTGGCATTCGACAGCAAAAACAATGCTTTCATCACTTAAGAACGTCCTTACCCTATGTGCCGTTGCTATACCTGTGAGCTTGGAGACGGTGAAACTCCTGTGGCGAAAACTTTTGGGGAGTTATGAGGCTTAGGGCTTTCGGGAGGCTGCAGCCCGATTGAGGTGAGGGGGGAAAGCTGCTGCTGTTGCGGGTACGAGCCCAGGAGGGTTGACCGAAAGCATCCAGGATATAAGCCCCCGGATTCATTCGTCCAGAAGTAAAAAACCTGTATCCGATAAACAAGCGCCCGAATTTATCTCGCGCAAGTCAATTCTAAAATCTAAAATATAAAATCTAAAATCGATTGACTGGCGCGGACGATCGCTCTTTTTTTTGTCTTTTTTTCCGGGGCGCGGTGCGATGGCTACGCTCCGGCTTACGCCTACGAACTTCTCGATATGAGCTTAATCACCCATCCAAATCTTAGCAGGTTTTCATCAGCAAGTTCGGTCAAATCAGGTGTCTAAATTTTGACTATATAATACCCTAAATTGCGCCGTTCTTCCACAAAATTTTTAGATATTTTTTATTCACCCCTGATCCGTCCTAATCAAATTTTATTTTTACAACCTCTGAATAGATTTAAATCCCAGTAATATAACATAATTTCTCCCCTGTCTGTTAGCTACATCACACACTTTTATAAAACATTAAGATAGGATAGTAGAGCGATAAGCTTTTAACGCTACTAGGGTGCTAACATTATGAATTATTTGCTAAGTTGGCCTTGTGGCTGCTGCGACGATTGGAAAGATAGTTCCGAGAGTGCTGTGGTACTCAGAAACGGGCAGCGCATTTGTCAGTCGTGCTACCAGCGCAAATACAAGAATCAGAAGCTATTCGCTAGACGCAGGCGATCGGACATATCTGTATCGCGGCAGACAGTAACAGAGACTGTCGCTTATTAATAATGCGCGAGCCTGTGAATAAAGCCAAATGTTTCGACAACCTCGCATCAGCCGTGGGAATTAATAATCAACAAAAAAAAAGAATGAATTTCGTCATCAGTCATCAGTCATCGGTCATTGGTGATCTGTCACTAATTTCATTATTTATCATCAGTCACTTGAAAAGCAGGTAACAGATTTTAACTTAAAAAACTAATGACTGACGACTAATGACTAATGACTAATAACTAAATGATAGTTCCATCAGGAATCGTGGCATTTTTCAGGACTACGATAATGCCGCTGCGGATGTAAAAACCTTGGTTTTCGCGGTTTGCTTCTTCCACTCGGTCTTTATTAATTATTTGAACATTGCGGCCAATGCGGGCATTTTTATCCACAATCGCGCGGCGAATTGTAGTATCTGCACCGATACCGAGGGCGACGCCGCCGCTGTCCAAACTCGAATGCCTTTCGGCGTCGGGTTCGTAGAAGTCAGCACCCATCACCAGGGTGTCTTGAATCGTACATCCAGCTTCAATGCGCGATCGAACTCCTAACACAGAATGGTCGATCCGGCACTGTTTGAGAATGCAGCCTTCAGCAATAATCGATTCAGTCACGTGAGTATCTAAAAGCTTAGTCGGCGGCAAGAAACGCGGGCGAGTATAAATCGGCGCATTTTCATCGTAGAAACTGAAAGGCGGCTGAGGCTGTTTTGTCAGAGCCAAGTTAGCCTCGTAAAAAGCCTCAATGGTTCCGATATCTTCCCAATAATCGTCAAACAAATAAGCTTGAACGTTGTGGTCTTTTGCATTATTCGGAATAATCTCTTTACCAAAATCAGTTTGGTTGGGAGATTCTTTCAGAAGTTTAATCAGAACTTCTTTTTTGAAGACGTAAATCCCCATCGAAGCAATGTAAGGACTTTCCTGAGCCTGCTGCGCTGTCAGTCCCAGTTTAGTAGTATCCACCTGCATTTGTTTGAGCGCATCGCCTTTTGGCTTTTCGCTGAAAGAAACAATGCGGCCGCTGTCGTCGATTTTCATCAAACCAAAATCCGACGCCCGCTTCTCGTCCATTGGCAAAACCGAGAGGGTGATATCGGCGTTGGTTTCGCGGTGTCTCTGCACAAACTTCTGGTAGTCCATGCGATAGAGGTGATCACCCGAAAGAATCAAGTATTCGTCAACGTCCCACTCTTCTAGCAGCCAGAGATATTGGCGAACTGCGTCGGCTGTCCCTTGAAACCAGTTGGGGTTTTCCTGAGTTTGCTGGGCGGCGAGCACCTCGGCAAATCCGTCGGTGAAGCCGGAAAACTGGTAGGTGCGAGCGATGTGACGGTTGAGGGATGCCGAGTTGAATTGGGTGAGGACGTAGATTTTGACTATTTCCGAGTTGATGCAGTTGCTGACAGGAATATCGATGAGGCGATATTTGCCTGCGAGGGGAACTGCGGGTTTGGCTCGCAATTTGGTTAGGGGGTAAAGGCGGGTGCCTACACCGCCACCGAGGATGATGGCTAAAACTTTTTTCAAGGAACTTTCTCCCTAGGGTCGATTAACTCTCCAAGTACAGTGTCGGATGGTGAGGGCTTCTTGACAAGGGGGGGGAGCAAGGAAGTTTTGAGTTTTGAGTTTTGAGTTGAGTCGCTTACACAGAAACCGGGTTGTTTAATCCAAATACTTCTTCAAACCCTCAATAAGAGTTAAAAAACCCGGTTGAGAAGAGTTGGAGTGTGTCTTGGGCTGGAGTTATGGCTTTTGAGTTGTGAGTTAAAATACCGCTCTATAAATAATGGATATTTAAAAAAGTTGGCAGTGGTGAGTTAAAAGACCCTTCAATAAATAAGGGCAGTTTAACAAAAGAATAAGGTTCGGGGTTTTGGCTGTTAATTACAAGTTTTTTGGGTAAATTCCCCGTTTTGGCAATTTCTCGATCGAGGCTCATGGCGCTGTTGTTCTTTTTCAAGGCCGGTCGAGCGCGCCGCCACGGGCGCTGACACTCTGTATGGGCCCTTCCTCGCGCTGTGGTTCTGCTTGAGTTTGATCGGTTTTTTTTGCGACTGTTTCTGTTATCTGAGTTTGTCCGACTCCACAGCACTCAGGAAGCGCCGCCCGTCGGGACGATAAATTTCTTCTAGGTAGAGTCAGTTTTCAATCTTAGATTGACTGCAAATTTGTGTAATTTTTTACATTTTGTCGATCGACAAAATGGGATAAAATGTCTATTCTCTACCAAAAGTTAGATCCCCTAGAAACCTCTGCTACTGTAGCCTAAGCCGTAAAAGCTAGAAAAAGTGTATGCAAATTCAAACGCCGGACTGGGTTAAAAACGCGGTATTCTACCAAATATTCCCCGATCGCTTCGCCAAAAGCAAACAGCCTCGCAAACGCATGCTGCAAAACTTCATGTGGGAAGAATGGCACGCAATCCCCACCCTGCAAGGCTACAAAGGCGGCGACTTGTGGGGCGTGATGGAACAGCTAGACTACTTGCAAGACTTAGGCATTAACGCAATTTATTTCACCCCCATATTTCAGTCGGCTAGCAATCACCGCTACCACACCCACGACTACTATCAAGTCGATCCGATGTTGGGTGGCAATCCGGCTTTTAAAGAGCTTCTAGACGCAGCTCACGATCGCAATATCAAAGTTGTCCTCGACGGCGTATTCAACCACGCCAGCCGCGGCTTTTTCTTCTTTCACGATATCCTCGAAAACGGCCCCGGTTCTCCTTGGCTTGATTGGTTTAAAATTGAAGGCTGGCCGCTATCCGCTTACGACGGCAATTTTCCTGCTAATTATGCCGGTTGGGATGGGAATCGAGCTCTTCCTGTATTCAATCACGAGAATCCAGAAGTGCGAGAATACATCATGGAAATCGCCGAATATTGGATTAAATTCGGCGTCGATGGCTGGCGGCTGGACGTTCCTTTTGAAATTAAAACTCCGGGATTTTGGCAAGAATTTCGAGACAGAGTTAAAGCAGTTAATCCCGAAGCTTACATTGTGGGCGAAGTTTGGGAAGATGCGAGAGAATGGCTCGACGGTACTCAATTTGACGGGGTAATGAATTATCTTTTTGCTGCACCGACTATTGCTTTTGCAGCGGGGGACAGGGTAGATTTAACTCAAATTGAAGGCCGTGCTTACCATCCCTATCCGCCGCTTTTTGCTAAAGAGTACGGCGACAAAATTCAGCAGGTTTTGGAACTGTACCCCTGGCCAATACAGCTAACTCAACTTAATTTGTTGGCCAGTCACGATACTGCGAGGTTGTTAACAATTGCAGGAGGCGATAAAGCTAGTGTCGAACTCGCAACTTTGCTGCTGTTAACTTTTCCCGGAGCTCCTAGCATTTACTATGGCGATGAAGTTGGTTTGCCCGGTGCTCTCGATCCCGATTCTCGCCGCAGTTTTCCCTTACAAGCTCGCTGGGAACTTGATGTTTTAGATTATCACAAGCAGTTGATAGCTTTGCGGCACAAATACGCTGCCCTCCGCACTGGTTCGTACCAAGTTCTGTTTGCTGAAGGAACGGTTTACGTTTTTGCCAGAATTTTGGGGGATGAGGAAATAGTTGTTGCTGTCAATGTCGCGACAGAAGAAGCTAATATTAGCTTTGAGCCAGCTAATATTAAATCTCCTCACGATAAATTGCTGTTTGGGAAAGGCGAGTTTGTTTGGAAAGGTGAGGGGGAAACTCGCCTTTTAGAATTGATGCTGCCGGCGCGATCGGGATTGATTTTAGGTTCGGATAATTAGTTCAGCAATTACGCAAGTGTCACGATCCAATCGACTTGTAGGGTGCGTTAGACCGAGTTATGGACGGATGATAAATGGTTGGGGATCTGACCCACTTTACTAATTGTGACACTTGCGTAATTTCTCTAGTTTAAAATGTAAGTGCGCCCATAAGCACCCTAATAAATTTAGAGATGCCGCAAGTTTGATTATGCTGCAAGCAATGCTGGTATAAGGTGCCGGAGTTTGCAATAAATCTAACAAACCAGCCGCTTCAATAACAGTCACGAGTGTTTTGAAAAAGTCTGCATTGGCGGCAGTCTGGAAAATATCAGCCATGATATTTTTCAGGAGTGCAAATAGCAGAAAATCAATCTGAGGCGACAATCATTTTAGCAATTTACAAATAGCAGAACATGAATCGGAGGGATGATGATTATTTTAGCCATTATAAGTTAATTCGGTTGCCGGCCCTGATGGCTCGGCGCGATCGACCTTTTTGGCTTATACTTGGGTCGCCTCCTCTCCCTTGCGGAAAAACTGCTTTAAAATCTCTCCGGGCTCTCTGTCCCAGGTGTCGATATGTTCGTAAATTAAGCCGTCTTTATCCAGTTTATAAGTAGAGTAGCCGTTAAAAAAAATCCGAGCTTTCCAGGGAACCCGCAGCGTCCCGCGAACAGTCCAATTTGCCACAATAGTATCAGGGGCTGTCTGACCTACGTCGTGCAGGTCGAAGTAAATCTCGTTAAAAAATAGCTGCCCGTGAAATCGCAGAGTCCAAAAGATAATGCGATAGTTAATTTTTCCTTTAAATTTGTTAACAGGGTCTTGAAAATAAACATCTTTTGTGTAGATGTCGTAGGAGATGTCTTTCTCAAAAAGCGTCGGGAGATCCGCTTTCAGGGTGTCTACTGCTTGTTCTACCTGCATTTGATATTCGATCGCGCTCAAACTACCACCTTGTGACAGTATTAATTTATAACTTTAAATGAATAATCTCGATCGGCAGCGGGAGGAGAAAAAAATTGATACTTCAACCAGCTCTAATCTTACCTCTAATTATATTGTCCGCCTCGGCCTTTCTGCTGACCCGGACTTGCGAAATCGAAACCTTGGCACAGATTTGACAGAACACCCCCACTCCTCTGAAATTCTCGCAGAAATCCACAGCGGCAAGCTGTTGATGGTAGATAGCCGTCGCCGGAACGGCCTAATTTTGATTAAACATTTCCACGCGGAGTTTGCCGGGCCTGGGGCTGCCGTTGGGGGCGCTTTTGATGTTGAATCTCAGCAGGCGATTCCCGTGGGCGATTTTTGTTTGGTTTGCCCTCAATCTCCCGAAGAAATACAGAAAGCTTTTGGAATTCGGCGGCAGTGGGTGCGGTTAATGGAACAGTTAACGGCAAAGCCTGCAGCCTTGGAACGCGCACAAATGGTTTTAACTCAGTTTGAACAATATTTGGATTCGGAAACGGTGGCACAAATTCCCGATGAAGCTTTGGCACTTTTAGTAGGCGTATTTCCCCAAACCATTCGGGCGGCGCGACAAGAAAATGATCGAGGATGAAAATATTTTATCTATTTCCCAATTCTAGCCTGTGGCTGCAACCTATCAAATCAGGTGCTAAATTAAGGACACCCTAACTCTTCTATCATCCGCTGACAATGCTGTGTTATACTAACCGACAAAGCATCCATATCGAGCGGAGTATTCCCTACAGGAAGCTTGGTGGCAAAAGTGCGACCGAGGTGCAATCTATCCCATACAGAACGTTTTTGCCCTGCTCGCCCACTTCCAGGGTCATGTATCCCGAATCCCGATATTTCTCTATTCCAAACAGGGCTGAAGTGACGGATCAACACTGCTTCTCCCCATGAAACTAAATCGATTTCCATCGGCGCGACTTTGAAGGCAAAATCCTCAATTTTGAGGTTGTCTACAGCTTCGATAGATTTTCTATGCTCTGACAAGCGTCCGTAAAGAGTGTTGCCAATAGTTGTACGCCCCGTCCGACGACCGCCCGGAGCTGCTTTACCTACATAGATTGGCAGACAGCATTTACTCACGTTTGCCTGTTTAATAAGGTTATACATTGAGAAGTCGCCCTGGTAGTACAGCAAATATACTCCGCAATATTGGATCAAATCCTCCCTGACACAATCGAGTTCCTGAAGATTATAACAATTTTGCCGGCCACAGAAAGCGATTAAGTTTTCTTGTAAATCTGGCGGGACTCTAAATACTTCGAGCATGGAGTAAATTCTCAAATCTAAAATCTCAAATTCATTGACTACACTCTCGCTGTTCTAACTGTCTCCAGCCGCAATCTAATGCTAGAGGCAATAACTTCTGCCAAAGCGACTGGTACAGCATTCCCCAACTGCTTCATAGTTTCTGTCCAACTGTGAGGAAAGAAGTATTCGTCAGGGAAAGTTTGCAGTCTAGCAGCTTCGCGAAGCGTAAAGTAACGCACCTGTCCCGTGGGCTCAACTAACATATTTTCTCCTCCAGGGACCCCGTGAACTCCTGCTTTTAAAGTTTTAGCTGGTTCATCTAACAAGCTGCCTGTATGCCCTGGATACTTTCTAGCTCCTGGTATAAAAATGTGATTTAGTACGCTGTTTTGGCTCTCTTTATTGCCTTCTTGTGGTAAGTCCGAAATGGCATCCCGCACAGTGCGCCAAGGCTGTTTTTGAGGGGGAAACAAGTTGAACTGAAGATTGAATATGCGCGAGGAAAGCTTGCTAGGTATGTCTGGACGAGCACTTTTAGAGATTTGATGGCGCTCCCAATAATTGCCAGTCACCCATTGCTCCCAATGCAAGGCTTCCTGAGAACAAGTCGGTTCAGGAAAAGACCACTCTAATCCTAAATCCGATCGAAAACCTACAATAAAAACCCTTTCGCGCTTTTGGGGAATGCCGTAGTCTGCAGCGTTGAGTAAGCGAAACACTACACGGTATGATAGTCCGTCACCGCGACCGGCGGTATGATGCTGTTCTAAGCGGGACAGGTGATGTGGCCAATCCTCATCCAGTCTTTGTACAACTTCTGGATAAGTGAGTTGTAGGACAATATACTCAAAATATTTAGTGAAGGAGGAACGCAATAAACCTTTAACATTTTCGATAACAAATGCCTTGGGTTTGAGTTCTCGCACGGCCCGAAAAAAGTGCGGAAACATATTTCGATCGTCCTCACTCCCGCAGTGTTTTCCTCCTACAGAAAAAGGCTGACACGGCGGCCCTCCTGTTAGGAGGTCTACCCCTTCTTTGAGTTCTAGGGATGTAAAATCGAATTTAGCGATATCTGTCTCAAAAACAGACCAGTTTGAAACCGCTTTTACACCCCGCCGCTGATTTTCTCGAATTGTCTCGCAGGCATTTTTGTCCAGCTCGATCACTGCTTTGTGACAAAAGCCTGCTTTTGATACGCCTATTGCTAAGCCTCCTGCTCCGCTGAATAGTTCTACAGAGTTCATTATTAGCATTGTATTGAGCAACGGTGGATATTAATTTTAATCTAAAATCGCTGCGATTCGATCAACTGTTCGCTGATTTTCCTCCGGGCTACCCACCGTAATTCGCAAACCTCCGCCAGTATGCCTAATTAAAGTACCTCCCTCTTTTAGCTGCTGCATGATTTGTTTGTGTTCCTGTTCGGCAGATTCGCCCTCGCCGGCTTTCACCCGCAGGTAAACGAAGTTAGCCGCACTCGGCCAAACTTGCAATTTTTGATGCTGAGTTAGCGCTGCAATTAATTTGGTTCTTTCTGATAGAGTTTCGGGAATGGTTGCTAGCAATAACTGCCGCTGCGCTAGGGCTAACTCGGCTGCAGTTTGCGAGAAACTGGGAAGGTTGTAGGGGAGACGGATTTTTTCTAAGGTGGCTGTGAGTTCGGGATGGGCGATCGCATATCCGACTCTCATTGAGGCTAGTCGAAATGCTTTGGAAAATGTGCGTAAAATTATCCAATTCGGGTGCTGGTGCAATTGGTCTGCTAAAGTATTTTGGCTGAATTCAAAATAGGCTTCGTCAATTACTACTAATATCTCTTCTGGTAAAGTTGACAACCATTCTATTTCATCGGTTGTCAAAGCATTGGCTGTGGGGGAATTGGGATGAACGACAAAGACGGCGCGCACGGGGGGATTTTGATTTTGGACGAGAGCCCTTTTAGCCACCTCGATATCGATTTCAAAAGTCTCCTCTTTTCGCTGAACACTCACAACCGGAATACCGAGGGTTTGGGCGATTATTCCATACATCGAAAAGGTGGGATTTGCTACGAAAATAGAGCCTTGACCACCTAAACAAGTAGCTATTAAGAGCGATCGAATTAGTTCGTCGGAACCGTTGCCCACAGAAATATTGTCGGCTGTAATGGCGGTTTTTGGCAGTGTAACCCCCCCTAGCGGGGGGATTGTGATTGATTCATTGACGTATTGGGCGATCGCCTCTTTGAGCGCTGCGTGGCCTCCGTCGGGATAGCGATTTGTCTCAATTAACTGCTGGTAAGTCCAAGCTAGCTTTTTTTTTAATTCTTCTGGCAAGTCGTAGGGGCATTCATTGGTATCGAGGCGATCGATCGCACTTTCCGAGTGCGCTGATTCTCCTGATGTGCCGCCCGGATGGGGAGTGTATGCGGTAAGTTCGGCTAAATCTTTTCGGATAAAGGGAAGCATGGTATAGTTTACGACTTTTTATTTTAGATAATCTGCTTAGAAGCATCTGAACTTAGCATAGAGCTTGTTCTATCTCGAAAGCAAGAGGAGACGGGGATTTAGTTTCTGTCGATCGATTGATGCCGGGGGCGCGCCCAATTGATTATTCTTAGAAAGTAACTGCTAATATGTGGAAACCAAGTATGAAAGTCAAGCCTTCCGATATATCTAAAAATACCGTCGCTACCGTCATAGCTTTAAGTTTAGCTGTTCTCCCTTCAGCTATGCCTGCCTCAGCTCAAACCGAGTCAGCTCCGGCCCAGAACAATACTGATTCTAATGGAGTCGTTCTCGACAGAACTCCCTTTCAAGAAAGCAAAAACGACAACAATCATTGGGGTGCTTTGGGTTTGTTGGGCATCCTCGGTTTGGCCAATCTGTTTCGCAAGGATGAACCCAAACGCTACCGCGATCCGATGGGCGAATAATTTTTTAAACGACCATCGCCAAAGCCAAAAACCAAATAAACCGTCGTGGATTCAGAAACCGGGTTTTTTACCGAAAGACTGGATTATTGCCTTTAATTCGAGCAAAAAATCCGGTTTCTTTGATCTTGATGGGGATTTTTGCCACCAAGTTTACTCAATCACGCCACAAAGCAATCCCGCCCAATAAACCGCTCACATTTGGTACTATTTTAACCTGTGGCGGTAACTCAAAAGCAATCTTTTTAGTATTGCCGCCGCCGATGTAAATGCGATCGCAGTTAAAGAGATTTTGCACAGAGGTGAGCGCTTTTTCCAGACGGCGATTCCATCTTTTGGAACCCACTGCATCTAATGCCGATCGCCCTAATTGCTGTTCGTAACTTTCCCCTTTACGAAAAGGGTGATGTCCTAACTCTAGATTTGGCACCAAGATACCATCGACAAATAAGGCCGAACCGAAACCGGTGCCAAGGGTAATTACTAATTCTACCCCCGTCCCAGCAATTGCTCCCAATCCTTGAATATCGGCATCGTTAGCCACTCGCACAGGTTTTCCCAAGCGATCTTTGAGAGTAGTTTGTAAGTCAAAATCTATCCAAGACGGATCTAAATTCACTGCGGTTTTGATGACGCCTAGACGCACGACGCCGGGAAAACCGACGGATACTCGGTCAAATTCCCCTTGTCCGCTGGCTAAAGAGGCGATCGCCTCTAGTACGGGTTCGGGTTTCGGCGGTTGAGGCGTTTCTAAACGGCTGCGTTCCGTTTGGGGTTCGCCTTCATTGTCCAACACCATAACTTTGATGCCACTTCCGCCAATGTCAACGGCTAAGGTGCGAGTCGATCGATCTTGTTCAGTCATTTGATTGTTAAGACTTGAAAGTTGGTCAAATTTTAATTTTTGAATTGGCAAAAATTTTGAATCGCTTCCCACATTTCCGCTAGGAAAGTTCCCACAGAATGATCATCTTCTAATTCGATTAATTGCACCCAGGGACGGTTAGCGGCAAAATTTCTGCTAGCTGTTAGAGTCGATAGGGGCATTTCTACACCTACCTCTACTTCAGAACCCGACGTGAAACTTTCGCATCCTCATCCGGCTCCTTGATATCTTCACCCTTGTTATGGGTACAATTCAAAACGGGTTTTAATCATGGTTCTTTTGGAGGGAACCGTGTTTTTCCGTTTTTGTGTCGTGACAGTGTTTCTGTAGAATTTTGAGGTTTTTAAATTTATCCTTGCCACCTAGGGAGGTGGGTTGGATATGGTCAAATTCTACAATGTCTGTAGGTGTAAAGTACAAACCACAGTGGATACATTTACCTTTTTGGTCCTTAATGAGTATTGCTACTCTTCTTGGTATTTCAGGGTATTATCCACGTCGTTTACTCCAGTAAATCCACTCACCATCATAGGGTGTTGAATCGCCTTTTACTTTTACGTGCCTTACGCTATTCATTGTTGCATATTGGACTCATTCAAAACCTATTTCTGTGCTAACACACCAATTTCGTTCGCCTACTGTTCGCCAGTATTTGTCTTTGTTGATGTTACTTTTTTTCGTCGTTTTGCCCCTCCTCTTAGCTTGTGATCAGCAAGATTATCTCATTTTTGGAAGATTTTCTTACTTACTAATGCTGAGTAATAGTCTGACCATCCCCGGATGATTGGATTTAACCTCTTAATTAAGACAGATTGAGGGGAGTTTTTATAGCAATCTATTACTTCAGCTATTTTTACGAGATGAGCCGGGATTTTGGGTTGGGACGAGGTGATTATTGTCTTTAAACCTAGTGACTTTCCCTGTGTACTTTTGTTGGCATCTCTATAGTTACCTACCGGATACTGTTGTATATGGAATACTCAACACTCAAACCCGACATTTTCCTTGTATTTGTTGAAAATGTGGGTTAATTTTGTTTTATTGGGTCTCCACTCTCAGCCAATATCACTCAACCAGTCGGCAATGATATTTTGAGAGGTGAGTATTACGTCAATGTCTTTGTACATTATCACAAAATCATCGTCGTATCGGATTAAACTTAGGGAACATTGTTTCTTTTTTTTATTGATTCGTAAGTACCCTTTTGTTAGCGTTTCCGCATATTGCTTAATCCGTTCTTCCCTTCCGTCTAGGGCCATGTTAGCCAGCAGCGGGGAAATGACCCCTCCGTATGGCTTACCTTCCATGGTAGGAAAAAATTTACCTTAGTCTAACACCCCACTTTTAAACCACGACTTAATTTGTTTTCGGAGTCGTGGATAAGTATTTATTTTGTCAAGTAACGCTTTGTGATTAATGCGGTCAAAGGATTTGGCAATATCAGCATATAGCACATATTTGGCTTTATATCTGATACTGTTAAAGATTGCTCCTATCGGATCGCGACATGACCTACCTGGTGGAAAACCATATGAGTTTGGCTCAAATGAGACCTCCCATTCTGGCTCAAGCGCTGCTTTTACAACTGCTTGTAAGGCGCGGTCGTACATTGTGGGTATGCCTAATAGTCTTGACTCATTAGTTCCTGGTTTTGGAATCATTACCCGACGTGTCGGTTGTGATTTACCAGTTGTTTTGAGCTGATTTACTAGCTTAATTCGTTGCTTCGGGGTTAGTAATTTAATACCATCCACTCCGGCTGTACGCACGCCAGTATTGTCTTGTGTAACCCGTCGTACCGCAGGCTTGGCTTTCAAGTATTCTTTCTATGCGGATTTTAACATCATTTCTATTTCTTCTGTTGTCACCACCCCTTTTTTCGCTACGCTGTGGATATCGTTCTCTAACACTTCTTGGATTATAGCTCTTGCTAGCCGTTTCCTATAGGTTCTTCTTTTTCTGACCAACTCCAACTCTTCACTAATTGGCTTGACACATTTTTCATATTTAAACTGTCGTCTGTTGATTTCTCAAAATACGAACTTCTCTCCCCAAGGTAAATCTTTGACTAGGTATCGATGATTTTGATGTAAATATGACTTTTTTTTGCACAACTGGATAGTTACTTTTTTACCGATTCGTTACCATGTAAAATTATTTCAATTCTTTTATGCAGGCGAGATATAATTAATTTTATTGCCTCTATATTAAACAGCTTTGTTAAAATATTTATCTACTTTTTCGTTCTCATAGCTGTTCAATCCACCTAACCCCTATAGCTGTGGCTTATACTTAATAAATGAGCTTTCTCTGTCTATACCGGTAATCACTATACCAACTATTTGGCTATCTTCCTTGGTATTTAGTTCCTGGCTTAGCTATTAATTTAGCATATTAAATAAGGAAAGTCCACAACTATTTATGCTTGTAACTCATTGTCAGAGTTAGGATTTTTCCTAGCTATAGATGTAGGGCTTTTTTTATAAAAACTCTGAATTAATACCAAGTTAATCAGGATTACTGTAGTTTAGACTAAAAAATCAGTGCAGCTAAAAGTAGCAGCCTTTTAGCAGAAGGCAAGCTGTTGCTCAAAA
>NZ_JAUBSH010000066.1:0-38321 GCF_036704705.1 Microcoleus sp. K1-B1
CTATCCTTGCTCTTCGCTGTGCTTATCTCAATGGTCAACTTTCAATTTGATGTATTTGCCAAACTGAGATGCACCCCATTACAAAATGTCCAACCTCCGATAAGGATAGATAGTTATCTGGCTCGTCCCAGAAGCAAAAAAGGGGGCCATAAAATTTGTTGGCAGCCAAGACAACAGCGCAAAGAAAAAAGCATTTCTCCCCGTCAGATAAGTCATTAAATTCAATACTCAGATTGGCATTATTTGCTTCAAACCGAACAATCATGTTTTTCGAGTCTTTGCCGATTAGTTCATTCAGAAAATCCTGAATGTCAGGCATCACTTCTCGGAGATATTTATCAACCTGTGTGTAGGCGGCAGGATAGCGACTCAGTAACCCAGAAACCCATTCCCCAAAGTTTGAACCATCTCGCTTTGGTTCCAAAGTTTCACCGTTTGAGTCTCCAGTCATTAAGCTGGGAATCGGGGCTAAAATGATCGTGCGAGCCAGCCAAGTCTTGAAAATATGAAGCGGATCAGTCTCAGATTGCTCCTGAATTACGGGCAGGGCAACAAGATGCCAATCTACCCGAAACTGAGCTTCACGATTTGGGGATGTGGTGTGAAGAGTGACTTGGGCTTCTTTTCGAGAGTAAATTGGATCTCCTGCAACTAGCAGTTCCTCTTCAAAAACTCGAAGCTCTCTAAATTTTTCTGGTAAATCTAAGGCAAGGACATATTTGTATAATTTATCTTCGAGTAATACTTCTATTTCAAACCGGATCGGAACATCAGACCTTCCACGAGCGAAATCTTTCGAGCTAATAAGGTTAAGTTTTTCCAGGTCGCGCATTCTATTGATGCCTCGACAAATCTTCTGAAGGACTTCTAATGCAGAGGCAGTAGTTGATTTACCTGCACCATTTTTTCCAATCAAAAGAGCAGATGGCATCCCCTTTATGGGCAGTTCAAAGTTTTCTAGGCATCTGAAGTTGTGTACATATAGTCTTTGGAGCATAGCAAAACAATTGCAACGAGTGGGAAGTTAAAAAACTTTTTGAACTTTTTGATCTGCTTAATTAGGGAATAGGCATTGCCATAAACTTCCCAAAAGTTCGGGTGCTTTTCTGAGCTAGAGACGCATGAGTTGCCGAACAATTAATCCCCGCCGCCAACTTTTACCTCCTACTCGTCAAAAAACACCACTGCCCCAAATTTACTCCCTACTTAAAACTTAATATGCAGGCCCTGCGATCCAAGCAATAGTGATTCCCAGCCCCAAACCTACAAGCACTTGAAAAGGAGTGTGTCCCAGCAACTCTTTGAGGCGAGCCTCATTAAGGTTGTGATCTTCCTCAAAAAACTCGTCAATAATTTGGTTGAGGATGCGAGCTTGCTTGCCTGCAGCTTGGCGAACGCCTGCTGCGTCGTACATCACAATAATTGCAAAGATCGCAGCGATCGCAAAGTCCGGACTTTCCCATCCCATCGTTTGTCCGACTCCAGCAGCCAAAGCGCCCACAAAAGACGAGTGAGCACTGGGCATTCCCCCCGTTGTTACCAAATACTGAAGATTAAACTTGCGATTTTTGACCAACTCGACTGGCAGCTTCATGATCTGAGCCGCCAGACAAGCGAGCAAAGCAACCACGAGTACATGATTGTTTAAAATGCCGCTGCAAATTTCCTGCATAGTGTTTAGTATTTCTAGTTACTGCGGCTGGTAATAAAATCGGCGATCGCCAGCAGCGGTAGAGCTTTGCTCCCAAACACTGCCAATTGAGCCTTAGCATCAGCAACAAGCTGCGAAGCTTGGCGCCGAGACTCCTCAATTCCCCACAAACTCGGATAAGTGACTTTTCCTGCTTGAACATCTTTGCCAGCAGTTTTGCCCAGTTCTTCTTGGGTAGCAGTAATATCCAGAATGTCGTCAATGATCTGGAAAGCCAACCCAATATTTTGAGCGAAACGAGACAGCCGCTGCAAATCGGCAGCCGAGGCCCCAGCCAGAATTGCCCCACAAACTACGCAAGCCTCTAACAGCGCCCCTGTTTTGTGAGCGTGAATGTAATTCAAAGTTTCCAGAGAAACATCTGTCTTTCCTTCCGATTCCAAATCAACCACTTGACCGCCTACCAATCCAGGAGCACCCGATGCCCGCGCTAAATGGGCGATCGTCTGCAACACCTGTTGGGGGGGTACGTTCTCAGTTTTAGTGGCGATAAATTCAAAAGCATAGGTCAACAAACCATCGCCAGCCAAAATGGCGATATCCTCGCCGTAGACTTTGTGATTCGTCAGTTTGCCGCGCCGATAGTCGTCATTGTCCATTGCCGGCAAATCGTCGTGAATCAGCGACATCGTGTGGATCATTTCCAAAGCGCAAGCTGTCGGAATTGCCATAGATGTAGTGCCGCCGGCCAGTTCGCAGCTAGCGAGACACAGGATCGGACGCAGGCGCTTGCCCCCCGCTAGCAGCGAGTAGCGCATTGCTTCGTAGATTTTCTCTGGGTAGATGACCGGCAGTGCACTGTCGAGAGCTACCTCGATCGCCTCTTTTCGCTTGACTAGATAAGTAGATAAATCGAAAGAGGATTCCGGTTGGGACGAACCCATTTCTGTTGCCAATACCATCCCTTGCTCTCTTGTACTTAATATTTATATGGGATATTGTGAGCCGTTCAGGTCGCATCGTGCCGACTTTTACGGCAGTAGTTGCTCGAACTCCGAGCATCAATTAATCATTCTACGGGTGTTGTTGCACAGAAAATCTTTGAGTTTTGATAAGTTTGTCAAATTACCAGTCAATCTAAAATTTAGAATCTCAAATCTCAAATCCGCTGCTGCAGTCGGGCAACTTCCAAAAACCGCTGCACCGCCGCCGTTGGATCGCTGCGCCAAATTAGAGCGATCGCCACAATGCAGGTTGATTCTGGCAAAGATTTGTAAACAACCCCGCTGCGCTGGAAATTTTGCATCGACTCAGGGACGATCGCCACTCCCATCTCGGCGGCTACCAGACTGACAATGGTTTGCATTTGAATTGCTTCTTGAGCCGCGATCGGGCTAAAACCTGCTTGTTGACAAAGACTGACGATCGCATCGTACAACCCCGGAGCCTGGGAACGGGGAAATAGGATGAACGGTTCCGTGGAAAGTTCACGTAATTCCACCTTCGCGCGATCGGCCGCCGGATGCGTTTCTGGCAATGCAACAATCAGCGGTTCTCGAAAAATGATTTCAGAATTTATCCCATCTTCCTCAACCGGAGGGCGCACGAAGCCGATATCAATTTGCCCGAACCGCAGCCGCTGCAACTGTTCATGTGTCGTCAGTTCGTGCAGTTCGAGCAAGACGGCGGGATACTGAGTGCGAAAGGCCTGCAAAATCGCTGGAACCACGTTGTGTGCAGCGGAACTCACAAAGCCGATCGTCAGTTGGCCGAGTTCGCCCCGACTGGTTTGTCGGCCGAGTTGAATTGCTCGATCGACTTGCTGCAGAATTTTCCCGGCTTCCTCGAAAAAAACCTGTCCCGCTGCCGTTAAATGCACCGTCCGCTTGGTGCGACGAAACAGTTGAAACCCCAACTCTGCCTCCAAATGCTGGATTTGTTGGCTCAGCGGAGGTTGGGCAATATGCAGTTTTTCGGCTGCACGAGTGAAATTCAGTTCCTCTGCAACTGCAATGAAATAACGCAAATGCCGAAGTTCCATAGCTCCCCAATCATTGATATTTTAAAAGTATAAGTGGTTAGTTAAACATATATTGGACATTTATGATGGCATTTAATACAGTAATTAATAGGCGAATTGAGAACTAAATAATGGCTAATTTGGATATTAAAATTAGAGAAGCAGATCGGGCAGATTTGGAATCAATTGTGGATTTTATTTCGCAAAAAAGCGATTTCGATGGCTCTAAAAAGCTGTTGACAGCAACAGCCGATAAATTGCAGCAAACGTTGTTTTGCCCGCCTCCGCTAGCGCGGGTTTTGTTGGCGGAAGTTAGGGAAAAAGCGGTAGGATTTGCTATGTTTCATTCCTCCTATTCAAGTTTATTGGCGCAGCCGTGTCTTTGGCTTGATGATTTATTTGTGCAAGCTCCTATGCGCGGAATGGGAGTCGGGACAGCGCTGTTAAAGTATTTGGCACAAATTGCTGAGTCCACAAATTGCGGGCGGATTGAATGGACTGTTAATACTGCCAATGCGCGGGGAATTGCTTTTTATGAAAAGCAGGGAGCGCGGATTTTGGAAAATATTAGAGTTTGCCGAATCGATGGAAGTGCGATCGCCCAACTCGCTAACAAATAACCCTCTTAAGTCACTCTGGAAAAATAAAAATAAGAGCCAAATTTTTAACTGTAGATAGAGCTAGCATTTGAGCGTTTATTTTCTAACAGAATGGCTGAAATCAAGATTTTTGGTAAAAGTCTTATGCTATAAGCCTTCCAGATTATTTTTTGCCTAAAGTGACAGAAGAGGGATAATTTGATTGGTTTTGTGAAGAAGGTTTTTTTGTTAACCGAAGAGAACACAGAGAAGACAGAGAAAGAGAAGACAGATTTAGGGTAGTTATCATGGCACAAAATTCTTGGAATACCGCTCTTTATGAGGAAAATCATGCTTTTGTTTGGCAGTACGGTGAATCGCTTTTGGAGTTACTAGATCCGAAGGCTGGTGAACAAATTCTGGATTTGGGCTGCGGTACGGGGCAGTTAACTGAAAAGATTGCTCAAAGTGGTGCTTTTGTGCAAGGTATTGATTCCTCTTTGTCGATGATTTCCACGGCAAAAGTTAACTATCCTCACATTAACTTCGCTGCCGCAGATGCGAGGAGTTTTATAGGAGAAGAGCCGTTAGATGCTGTGTTTTCTAATGCGGTTTTGCACTGGATTAAACAGCCGGATGCTGTGATTAATTGTGTGGAAAAAGCGCTGAAGCCGGGAGGGCGTTTTGTGGCTGAGTTTGGCGGTAAGAGGAATGTGGAGGCGATCGTCCGCGCACTTTTGAGTGTTTTGTCAGAAATTGGCGCAGAGGAGCCTGAAGCGCTTAATCCTTGGTATTTTCCGAGTATTGGCGAGTATGCTGGGCTTTTGGAAAAACAGGGATTTGATGTGGGTTATGCGGTTTTGTTCGATCGCCCGACTCCCCTAGAAGGTGGCAGCGCGGGTATGGTAAATTGGATTGAGATGTTTGCTGGTGGGTTTTTGTCGGGGTTGTCTGATGATGTGCGATCGCACGTAATTAACGCAGTTGAAGAGCGTTTGCGATCGGCGCTGTACCGCGATGGTAATTGGATTGCAGATTATCGCCGAATTCGCGTTGTTGCTATCAAAAATTCCTATTGACAAATATCAGCTTTCAAATCGGGGATATTTGTGGCCTTCATGCACTCAGTATCCCCATGACGCCGCACGTTAGTCCCAGCAGTTATTTTCTTTTCTTATTGTAACTGCGCTTTTGTGTAGAGTCCCCTCAATTCTCCCCTGCCAAAAATTTACCACTCAAGCTTTTCGGATGTTGAATTTTACAGTCTTATTGTTACGAGTAAGCCCGCCCAATAAAAAATAAGCTGTGGCGGGCTTTAAATTGTAGGTCAAAAAATCAAAATCTTGTGGGGAGTAGGGGTTGGGCGTCCCGCCCGCCCTGAATATACAATTTAAATGTCCGACAGCTTATTGTTGGCATGATACTTAGCCTCAACCAAAATATACTCCTCCTTAACAAATAATAATCTAAGTTAGCGCTTCCATAGAAAGCCGGAAGCAAAAACGAACTAACACTTAAGGTGACAGCAAATGCTACAAAAGTTACGCTCAAAGCGTTTAGCCCTTCTCGCTAGTGCCACCAATTTCCCGCAGAAAGGCGCGCCGCTAGCCATTTGTAAATTTGGTGATAGCCAAAAACTCGATCGGGCAAATGTGCGATCGTAAATTCATCATTTGTATCCGCTCAATAATCCGGGGTAAATTGCTCAACGATGCACCTTGAATGACGCAAAATCGTTCTTGAGTGGGTAGTCGGCCCCGAATTAGTGAGCCGATACCATTTATTTACCTGGATTTTTTTCTGGGAACCTACTGAGAGGTATATACAGCGAGCGGGATGCTCGCACTCCTTCCTGTAAAAACAAAATTTACTCAACAAACACCGCAACAACTCGGTTTCTTGGATAAACCGGGTTGCTAAACACAGATATTGGTTTAAATCTGTTCTTCCCCTGGATTAAAACGCTGAATTCCTTGATTTTCCTCTGCGCTGACAATAGCATTTTTGGGAATATTGAGGATGCCTGTAAATAAATCTTGGCTTACTTTCAAAGCTTGTTCTTTATTTTTGTATTCGGCAAGTTCGCGCTGTAAATTGTCAATATTCTGTTGAAAACGAGCGGCTTGTTTGAGCATTTCTTGTTCTGAAAAGTCCAGCAATTCCATCAGATTTGCAACTTGATATTCCAGTAATTGGCTTTCGTAAATATTGTTATTTGTAACAAAGTTTTTAGGATTTTCTGAATAGTCAAAAACACTTTGTTTTTCGGGCATGGATAATGCGGTTTTGACACTAAGTGCCAAATCTTTAAACATCTCGGCCGTGCTTTGGGGAATTTTAACTTTCAGGAACATCACTACCGCAAACAAACTTCCTGACGGTAGAAGTCCCCCAAATGCCAAGACAGACTTGACTTGGTAGGGGATAATTAATGAATTTTGCTCAGGAATAAAGGGGCTGCCTTTTGCCTCTGATACGTGAAAAATATTTAATACTGCGGGTTCTAATTGCAGAAATCTTTCTCGCTCAATTCCGAGGAATGTAGGAATGTCTAAACCGAACTGCCGGATTATTTCTGCAATCGCTGGCATTTGAGCCACTAATTTTGTGCTAACTAATGGAATAGCTGTATTTTCTGCTGCTGTGTGTCGAGAATTCCACTGCGGTTCTCTGCCTGCGGCTGCTAGCAGAGTCCAACATTTCATGTCGGCGGCGGGGGAATTGCCCTTCATCAAGCGGCGGGCAGATTGTTGCAATGAGTCTTCTAATTCCCCGTAGGGATGAGTTTTGAACAAACGCACTAAGGCACAGGAATTTTCTCCAGTTTGCGAATTGCAAAAATGTCTGTAAATATAGTTAACAATCTTCTGGCTGCTGGCTTCCATACTAGCAGTATTTCTACCGAACTGGCGCAGGACTAAGCTGCATTTCGCCATGTCTTGCGGGGTAAATAAGGTAATATCGTACATTAAAAAATGCTCTCCAAGAGCTCAAACACTGTTTTTCATTTATCGTTAAGGCCGCTACGGCATCCGGAATCCTACTGAGAGTTTTAAAAACAGTGTTGGTTGAAATATCTATAAAATTTGCCCCCCAATGCAGCGGTTGTATGGCAGGATACAGAAATTAAGATTAAAGCAAAAAAAATCTATCCCCTAGGGTAGGCCACAAGGACAGAAAAGCCGATGTATAATTTAGCAAACGGTTTTTTACCATAACTCCCCCAGAAGAAAAGAAACGGGCTTTTTCACCAGATATGCCTCGTATTTTACTGAGCATTTTCCTAGATAAAAGTCGGTTTCTGGGTCAGCCATATTCACACAAATCCTAGAAACTCAAGCTGCAATTTTTGTGGCGGCCGATCGCACGCCGATCAATCAAAAAATGGTACAATTTCGTCAGTCTTGGACGCAGAAACCGGGTTTGGTTACAGAGAAAAAACCCGGTTTCTTGGGTATTGGTAAGTAGATGCTGTGTCCAAAACTTTTAACCACCCCAAACAACTCTACTCAGTAGGTTGAGACTTTGCTTCCAGGGCATCTTTAGCAGACAATCCCTGATCTTGAACGCCAAAATACCACAAACTAGCAGCAGCTTCGGCGCGAGTCACGGATTTCTTCGGCTGAAACAGAGTAGTAAAACCAAAAACGCGGCGAATATTCGCCAAATCTCCATTGTTAAAATCAGCTAAAACTGCCCGCGACGCCTGGGAATCAATCTTAGAAGCATCTTGAAAACCCCACTTTTCTTTCACTCCGTCAATGTTAGCTGTCGGCAAAACTTGACGACTATCTAAAGGCACTTTCCAGAGAATCATTGTTTCGCGAGTTAAAGGTGCATCCGGGCGAAATTTCACATCTTTAGTTTCTCCCGAAAGCGAACTCGGAATTACACCGGCTTCTGCTAAACCTTGAATTGCGGAAAAATCCGGGTCTGTTTTGGGTACGTCAGGAAAGGCTGGTTCGCTAGAGTCTACTGCTAATCTAATTTGTTTGGCTTGACGGCTAGCATAAATCTGATTGTTAGCTGCTACTAACCAGCGGGCGTATTCGCGGCGGGTGATAATTTTGTTGGGTTTGGGCAAACTGCTGGCAGTTTCTAAATTAGCACTTTCGGTCGTTCGCACTTTTAGCACTTCCAACTGACTTAAATCAGCCACATACTGCCGCAACTGTTGAGGAATTTGGGTGTCTAGTTGGCTAACTTTTGCTGATTTTGGCGAGGCAGATGGCGTGGAAGTAGTTCCCTCTGAATTAGATGGAGTTGGTGAAGCGGTTGGAGATACGCTAGACTCCGAATTATTAGGTTGGGGACTGGCGGCAATTTCTGGGCTTTCTTTGGTGTAGTCGATCGCAAATTCTGTAGAACCCCCTACTTTCTGAGTAGGAGAAAGCGACACAGTTACCCGTAAATTATCTCGCGTTGCTACCAAAGAACCTTGTCCCTCGGCGGTAGGGCGGCTGACTATTTCCCAGTTGCGACGCCCGAACTCGGTGGAGTAATAGTTCTGAACCGAATTAACAGGATCTGGGCTTTCCCAGCGCAGTCGCACATTTTTTTGGGACGGATCGGTTTGCCCACCAACTTCGATTAACTCCGCATTAGGATAGAGTGGAATCTCTGTCGGGAAATCGGGAGGAAGTTTGGCGGTAGAGTTTGTCTCAATTGCTGTCGCTGGTGGCGGGGAAGAGAAAACCACTGGATTTTGTTTTAATTTCGGATCGGCGGCTAAAGATTCTTCGAGTGCCTTGCTGTTGGGGCTGTTTGCACAACCTGTGACAGCAGCCAGTAGACACACAGCCAGCCAAGTATTTACAGCAGGGAGTATATTGGTTTTATTGGTTTTAGTAATTTTAGAGCGTCCTTGAGAGTTGCCTCGCCGTTGAGTAAATATAATATTCAGCATAAATCGCCCCTTTGCAGATATATTTCTAGGCTAGCGCAGATCGATCGGGCATATATAATTTTTACCCAAATGAAATTTCTGTATATACTTCTAGTTACTGCTACATTACTTTCATACCCTGTCAAGTTTGCCCGTCCCGCTGCATCTCAACCAGCCCCGCTGCGGACAGCCATTCAGACGCCAGAGTGGCAGCCATTTTGCTCAGCGATGGGTCAGTTTGCGATCGATATGCCGGCCAATCCCAAAATTAATTCCGAAACTTTTTCAAATCAAATTATTGCTCATACATACCGATCAAACTTAAAAAACAAAGAAACTTATTTGCTTCAATACTTTGACCTAGATTTTCGGTTAAGTAACAATAATATCAATAATATCAGAATTACTTTAAATAATGCCGTTGATTTATTTGTAGTGGGGGCGAATGCTAAATTGTTGCAAGTGCGGGATATTTCCCTCGGAGGCTATCCGGGAAAAGAGTTTGAGTTTCAGCCACTTTCCCCCACGGAACCTGTAGGTGTGGGCCAAGTTTTTTTGGTGGAAACGCGCGTTTACGGGCTGGTTGCCACTACCCCAGAACCAGAAAATGCTCAAAAATTTCTCGACTCTTTTCGTTTGTTTTGAAGCCGGAGGTTCGGCAACGAGCAGTGTATGGGATTAACGGATTTAATGGATGGATGTTGAGGGAAGAAGTCCCAAGTTCGAGGAACGAGGGAAAATTTAGTTGGGAGTGGCATGGAATTTATTAATAAAGCTTACCCTTTTAAACTTGGTTTATAGGAAAATATTGGGTTTGGCAACGAAAAATGGTTCCATCTACCGGGTTTCTGAGGAATAATGCGGTCAGAACTCATTAAGTTAAATGTGACTTAATACCTTATTTTGTTTTTTGTACTCTATCTAACGGCATAGATAAATTTTACACCCGTGGAGCGATGTAGATACTTCCTCAAGTTTATATATTTGATATAAGGATTTTTAAATCGCAGAAAGCACAAGTAAAGATGCTCTCTTGCTCCATCTGGCTCCCCTCTGGCTCAACGAAGTTAAGGAAGTCAGGCTCATCGAAAGCTTACCCGGAGGGTATTAACCTATTATGAACAAACTAACACCCATTCTCCTCAGCGGCATCCTATTATTTGGAGCTGGTGCTTGCAGCGAGGGGGCTAAAACTAGCGCTGATTCTCCTAATTCTACCACAGAAAATACCACCAGCCCCCCCCCAGCGGACACAGTTCAAAAAACTCAGGGTGACGCTACTAGCCAGATTCGACAAAACCAAGCAAATTCTGATATCAGGGCCAGAGAACAGCGCAACAATGTGACGGGTGGCGATGCCATAAGAGCTGATGGCGATCTCCAAAGTGAAGTGCGCTCCAAGTTAGAAGTAAACATCACTAAAGGTCAGCTAACTGTTGACGCAAAAGATGGTCTTGTCACCGTAGGTGGCACAGTTCCCAATCAAACTGATTTAGCTAAAATTGAGCCACTAGCTAAAGAGATTAAGGGTGTTAAAGATGTCAATGTTACGGCTGTTGTCGCCCCCGCTGCACCCGCATCGCCTAGCAGCAATCAATAAATTAGCAGTAAGAAGCCCGAGGGAAAGAAGGGAGAAGGATGTAGTTATCTAGGAGAGAAGTCTGAGGGAAGAGGATAAAGTTGCGCCTTGTAAAATTGCTTGCGGAGCGGATTGCAACGCTTAGGTGACTCTCTAGGGAGAGCGGGGTTTTAGGTGAAAGAGTTTAAATGAAATTTTTAATTCACTCACTCAAAACTCCCCCAATACCTGCAACTTACCCTTCCCAATTTCCGATTTTTCAGCCCGGATAATTAGTGAAAAACCAACCTGAAGATAGAGCGGGAAGTTATTCCCACCGACCGATGAAAATTGTTGGGAAAAAATGACTAAATGTGATTAATGGCAGAGCATAAATTCTGTGGTTGTGTAAAAGTAGTATATTTTCAAGGAGAAAAAAAATGGCTTTAGGTCAACACAAGCGAGCTGTAGGAGCATTTTCTAATTACCGAGATACGGAACTAGCCCTGATGGAACTGCAAAGTACCGGGTTTCCGATGAATAAAGTTTCGGTAGTTGGGGAAAAGCTAGATAACAACGAAATTGCTGGTGCTACCGCTGGTAAGGGTACCGACGACAAAGTGGGCGGCGGCGCCAAAGCAGGCGCGACAGCGGGAGTCGTGACGGGCGGTTTGATTGGGTTGCTCGGAAGCATTGGGGCGCTGGCGATTCCGGGAGTTGGCCCGGTGATGGCGGGGGGTGCGATCGCAACTCTGCTGGCAGATACTGTAGTCGGAGGCGCGATTGGGGCAGCAGCAGGCGGTTTAGTCGGCGGTTTGGTCGGTTTGGGAGTTCCCGAAGCAAAAGCTAAAGTGTATAACGATCGCGTCTCCCGCGGAGAATATTTGGTATTCGTAGAAGGAACAGATGCCGAACTTGCCACAGCCGAAGGAATTATGAGCGTGCGGGGCATTCAGGATTGGGGCATTTACGATGTGCCGGCAGACACCGGCCGCAGAGCTTCGGGTCGCCAGAAGCGCGCCGTGGGAGTATTTTCAACCCGCCGCGAGACGGAACACGCACTGGGAGAACTGAGAACTGCAGGTTTCGACATGAATCGGGTTTCGGTCATCGCTAAGGATGCTGACTCGAAAGGCGACATCGCAGGCATTGACGTGCACGACAGCACGGACAACAAGGCCGATGAAGGGGCGACAAAAGGCGCCCTCACAGGTGGCACTTTGGGCGGTTTGACAGGCTTGTTGGTAGGTCTGGGCCTAGTGGCAATTCCGGGTATCGGGCCGATTATGCTGGCAGGAGCCTCAGCTACGGCGATCGCCACTACACTCGCCGGTACAGCTTTGGGTGCAGCAGCAGGCGGCTTGATCGGAGCTTTAGTGGGTATGGGAATTCCCGAAGAGGAAGCTAAAGTATACAACGATCGCGTGGCAAGAGGAGATTACTTGGTACTGGTTGACGGTAGCGAAGCAGAAGTCGCTCAAGCCGAAAGCATTCTGAGTCGCGGAGGTATTCAACATTGGAACACCTACGACTATAATCCCAGCGTCGATACTGCTCGGGCTGATTACGGCGCTCCAGGCACTCCAGGGGTTGATACTACGCCTGGTATTTACGATCCCAATCAGGGCCTTACCGGCAACCGTCGGGTTTAATAATTAAGACTTTGTTTGGGTATTGTTTCTACTTCCTGCAGGGTAGTCGCCCTCGCGCACTCGGATTGTAGAAAGTGATCCAACCAACACCGGCGAGCTAGCGGTTTTACGCTTCGTCGGTAAAATTATCTCAAAAGTCGGCTTTTTCTCTGAAAGCCGGCTTTTGTTTTGTTCTGGAAACTTAAAAACGCCCCCTGTCAAATGTTTAATTTTGATTAGGGGCCGGGTCCGTGAGCTGGGCTTTGCGCCGGAGGATCGATCGGTTCCCTGAAATTTTACAGCAGAAATCCGCAGCGGTTTTTTAGTCTGTAACACTCACTACTGCTCGATTTTAAACCCCGTAGTATTATCAAATTTCATGACATAAATTACCACAGATATTGCCCAGTTAGTCAAAGACCGACTATCTTTAATTATGGGTAGCTAATTTGAGCAACTTATACAGGTAAAGTAGCCAGTCCCGCGCGCCGAGTATGGCCTGCAGTGGTCGGCAACTATTAGAATAATATTGTCGTCGCCTTCCCGCAAGACTTAGGCTGGTCATTGCTTGGCTGTAGCAGCCCAATTGCTGTTGGCAAGACCTGCGGCATGAATACAGTTTTTCTGGGAATGTCTCAGGGAAGCATTTGAGAAGCCCAGGAACAGCTTTTATGTCCGGGAGCGCGTCTGGTGTCGAGTGTTCTGTAAATTAGAACCGCAAGCGCTCATGGATCGAGAAAACATTAACAGCAAGCACAGCAGCGCGGGCATACGGGAACGACTCGCGATCCATTTTTTCGCGCCATCTCAGGCTCAGCACAGCGTATTGCTTGCTGAGCCGGTGACTCGCTCAGCACTCCGAGGGAAACAGCCTTCCTGTTGGTTTTCACTGGCACGGAGCACAGTGGGGGGAGGTGACACTAGCTGAGCTGGCCTGGCGCTGCCGTCCGGGTTCCTCGAAGGTAGAAAGCACTTATTTAGAAGGCATTAGGGGTTGAAGCTCCGATATCTTCTTTCTTGATTGCAGTCATAAATTCGATCGCCTGTACTGGCAACTTTTCGGGTGAGAAGGCGGCGCGGATGCCACCAGCACCCCAATATTCGATCGACCTTGACAAGATCGATCGACAACTTCTCGGTATTTTGGTAAAGAGTTAGCAGGTAATATTTAGTGGTTAGCAGTTAGTATAAATCCCACTAACCATTAACAACTAATATCAACCGCCAACTAATTACTAGCAAAATAATACTTACAGGACTTACAGGCGGCGAGAAACTCGGTTTTTTCAACTTCCGCGCTAGCCAACCTCCGATTATACCAGAACCCTGTTTATTTTCGTAATTTATAACTAGGTGAGCAGGGTGATGGTAGGACTCAAGCAGTTTTGACAATTGTTAATGTTGCAGTATTAGTTTAAAAAACTGACTGGCAAACACGATAGTACAAACTTTCACACAACATAGAACATCGAGAAATTAAGGAAACTCACTCAATTTTTTTATGAATTTCACTGAACTTTTAAGTGCCGATGAACTTTTAATTAGACATAGAAACGGGGAACGAGATTTTCGAGGGGCTAACCTCATTGCAGCTCAATTGAGTGAAGCTAATCTCAGTCGAACAAATTTGAGCAGCGCTAATTTGAAAGGTGCTAACTTAATTAGAAGCAAACTGATTGGAACTAATTTAAACGCCGCCGACTTGAGCGGGGCTAATTTGTGTAAGGCAAAATTAATTGAAGCTAACCTGGGGAGTTCTAGTTTAACTGGAACTGTGGCGATCTCCGCAGATTTTAGCGGGGCCAATCTCAGCGGAGCAATATTGTCTCAGGCTGACTTGAGCAAAGCTGTGATGACGGGAGCGAGTTTAGTAGGAGCTTGTTTGCTAAGCGGCTCGAAACTAACTGAGGTTAATTTGAGCGGGGCGACGCTGAGCCGAGCAATTATGAGCGGGGTTGACTTAAGCAGAGCAAATCTGACGAGAGCGATTCTCAGCGAGGTAGATTTGACCGGGGCCAACCTGAGCGGAGCAACTTTAACTCGGGCTCATCTCAATCGCGGCAATCTCAGCGGCGTCAATTTAGTTGGGGCTTCTTTGAGCGAAGCAAGTCTGCGGGAAGCTTCTATTTGCGCTGCTAATTTGAGCGGTGCTGACTTGAGCGGTGCTGACTTGCAATCGGCCAATCTAAATGGCTCTAATTTGAGCGGTGCCGACTTGCAGGGAGCTAATTTGAGTAAAGCTAATTTAAATGGTTTGATTCTGCACAATGCTGATTTGAGGGCTGCGAATTTGAACAAAGCTTCTTTGCGGGGAGCTAACTTGAGCGGTGCAAATTTGGCAGGTGCTAGCTTGCTGGAAGCGGATTTGCGGGGGGCAAATTTGAGTCACGCCAATTTGTCGGGAGCGGGTTTGCTGCTAAGTTCTCTGACAGGGGCAAATTTGACAGGAACTAATTTGTCGGAGGCTAATTTGATTGGGGCCAGCTTGAATGTTGATAATTTGAATGAAGCAGCTTTGGGCGGGGCGATTTTGCCGAATGGAGCTACTCACAGCCGGGATTGATAAGTTGATTAAGAGAAAATAGTTTTGAGTTTTAAGTTAAATAATCTTTAATTTAAAACTCAAAAATTTTGACAATAAAGAATTCAGCAGTCAGAAATCAGTTATTGGTTGTGCAGGGTGGGTTTATAGAGATTGTGGGCGATCGACAATCTATTGACAATTTATTAAAATTCGGACTCAGCGATGCAGTCTCAGAGGTAATTTCAGCACTGCTTTGACTAACTAATTCGCTGGGACAGGTTTTGCAACATGATGTTGAAACCCAGCAGCAAGAGCTTGTTTCTGATTAAAGTCTCCAGCATAGGCAGTCAGGGCGATCGCCGTGCAGTTCCACAATTTGAGGCGCGATCGCCAGCCCCAATCCCAAACCCCCAAATTTACGAGCATAGCCGTCCATCTGTGGCATTTCGATATCATATCAATTCCGCCGCTGCCAGAACGATCGAGCTTTGCTTTTTTAGCCACCAAGGAAAACAAGAGATCGCTTTAATCAAAGAAGGTTGTTTGATCGGAACAAGGCAGCGCTGAAATAATACGAATTCGATTAGTAGCCTGTGCCTGTGAGACAGTTTGAGGGAGCATCTCATATTTGTAAAAACACTTGTTCTGGCTCCTTCGTTCTTCCTCCTGACTCCTTCTTTCTGACTCTTTCCTCTTGGCTCCTGTCTCCTGACTCCCAACTCCAATTTCTAGCTAGGCTGCAAAAGTTGAGATCCTCCCCAGTTTGGTTCCAGCATACCGTCAGCGGTTGGTGATGCGTACTTCTCTTAATCTTCATCTTTCTTTGTGAAAAATACTTGCAAAATTTTTGACATCGTGCTAACGTTAAAAGGTTTGAGACTTAAAATCAATAGAGGTAAAACCCCGCAGAATGAAACAATTGGGAACCCATCTGGTCGCTGATGCTTGGCAGTCTCCTGGAGACCTGCTCAACGATCCTGAACGTATCCGCCGCGCTATTCTCGATGCGATCGAAGCCGGAGGAGCTACTCTCATCGATTTGTGCGTACACCAGTTTAGTCCTCACGGAGTGACAGCTACTGCTACTTTGGCAGAGTCTCATATAGCAATCCATACTTGGCCTGAACACGGTTATTTTGCTGCAGACTTATTTTTCTGCGGAGCCGGCGACCCTCACCGAGCCATGAAGGTGCTACAGACAGCTTTGGAAGCTAAACAGGTAAAACTCACTGAGTTCACGCGCGGTTTCGAGCCAGGGGTGGGAATCGTAGGTTCTGCTTGTGAAGAGCAGTATGCCCCTCGTTCAGTAGAAACGAGTGCCGCCAGAGGATGATGGCCAATTAGCGTAACTTTGAACATTTTATGCTAGGTTTTGTTTAAAATCCCACGGCTTGAGCCGTGGGATTCTTGTTGGAATTTACTTTTTCATTAATAAAGGGCGAACAACTAAATAACCTGCGCCGAAAGCTGCAATCACAATCAGAAAAATCGCGATCGCCAACCACAATCCACTTAAGTCTGAGGTTTTTTTGAGTTGAGATCGCACACGGTAAGGAGTTTCCGGCACCTCTGTAAATAATTTTTCGGGAAGTGGCTGCGGCATTGAGGCGGATGTTGGCTCCGGTTCCGGTAGTGGGAAAGGGAAAGCCACTGTCTGAGGTGGTTGAGGTATGGCAGAGTTAGTCTGCGAGGTTACAGGTGGTGGGGGCGGAGGTTCAACGCTGAAATTGAATTTGACTGACGGCATTTGAGGCATCCCTGTCTGGGTGATGCTCTGAGCCGAGTTGACTACTTGCTGTAACTGTTGGGATACTTGAACTACTGTTTCTACTTCTCGCCGCAGTTGTTGATTTTGTTGGACTAATTGCTGATTGTGGGTTTTGAGGGAGTCCACCATCGCTTGGGCGGCTTGCAGCTCTGCCGTGACTTCTCGATAGAGGGAAATTGGTACTGAGGGAGAGTAACTATTTGAGTTTTCAGGGGAAGTATTGTCAGATAAGGTAGTATTTTGCATAATTGTAGATGGCGAGGGTGAACTTGTTTTAGTTTAGCCTGAGAGTATTTGCAATTAGATCGATCGCAACACAATTCGTCAAGATATTTGTTACAGATATTGAACGTAAAATTAATTTAATGTTACAAGTTTTTAGTCGATCGCTATGAACAACTCCGCACCGGAACAAACTATGTCGCAAAAGTCAAGCACCGAAGAAATGAAATACGGCGAACGCCAGATTTTGGAAGGGGAGTTAATTACTTTCCCGAATCCGCGAGTCGGGCGGCGCTACTCGATTAACATTACGTTGCCGGAGTTTACTTGCAAGTGTCCGTTTTCTGGCTATCCCGATTTTGCGACAATTCACGTTACTTACGTGCCAGACGAGCGGGTGGTAGAGTTAAAGGCGCTGAAACTGTACGTTAACAGTTATCGCGATCGCTACATTTCTCACGAAGAATCGATCAATCAAATTTTAGACGATTTTGTGGCGGCTTGCGCGCCACTAGAAGCGACGATTAAGGGCGATTTTTCCCCACGAGGGAACGTCCACACCGTGATTGAGGTGCGGCACCAGAAGTAGGGCGGGTATTAAGCTGGTGTGTCATTGAGATTTAATTGTGGGGTGGCGTCGAAGCGCACCCCACAATAGTTTTAAGAAATATGATTGTTAATAAAATTAGTAAGTAATGGTAGGGTGCGTCAGGGCAGCCCTCTCAAGGTAGTCAAAAAGTCGTTCAAACGCTGAAACTATCTTAGTTTGTAGGGTGTACACTGACCATCGGTTGAGTTTGTCGCCCACCGGAGAGTACCGATTGACGGACGTTTCAGCGTTTGGATTTTGAAACCAAAACTCCGTAGAGTAATTTTTATTACTTGAAATTTGAAAAATCAGAACGTGAAATAGTGGTTTTCTGCTTTTTCTAAGCTTCACATTAACCACCTGGACATATCTGGCAAGGCGCACCATACAAACTCAACTAATCTTGTTGATATTTATCGTTAGTGTAAGGTGCGCCTAGCGCACCCTACGGTTAGCTTTGACTTGCAACAAAAGTAGGGGCGATTCCCTACGGGATAGCTTCGCTTAACGCACTTTTTTCCTCTGCTGTTTTCGATTCTGCCAACTTGTCCAAAATCTCCACAACTTCTCTTTCAAAACTCACCTGAGCGCGATTTGTGCGCCCGCCGACGTATAGTTTGCCGTTCTTTTCCAAAGCCCAAATCTGCGAGTGAGACAGATAGCTCATCAGCACACTGAGCATCAGCAACCCGAAGCCAGTATAAACGATAGGAATGCCCGGATCGGCTTTAATTTGCAATCCCGTACTGCCTACAACTTCGTCAATTGTCAGCATAACTCCGTTAACTTCTACCGCCGTGCCTGCGCGAACTGTAGTTAACAATTTGCCATCCGTACCGTACACTAACATCGTTCCTTGCAAGTCTTTTGCTAGCAGAGAAACTCCCGCACTCAAATCTGGTTTTGTGGGAATCCAAGCACCCCAAATCCGGCCTTTACCTTGGGTGTCTAACTGAGCCATTGGCAATTGTAAAACCGGGCTTTTGTTGAGGCGAACTCGCACGGCGGCTATTGCCCAATCTGCTTGATAAAATGTGACTCCCCGGTATCTGAGGGGCTCGTTAACGTGAATGGTTTTGCGATCGACCTCTTGGCCTGTTTTGTCCAAAACTGACAGGTCAGAGTAAAATTGGTCGATTCCGCCTTCGGGAGTATAATCAATCCAGAACCGATTAACTCGCATCGACCAATCCTTCGGTATTTGCGGCCCCGCCCAAGGCCCCGCATCCAAGATATTCTGCACCTGAAATGTTTCGCCGCTGGGAACAATTTCTTGACCTAGAAATCCCGTCATTGCGCCCCATATCGACCCAGCTAAAATAATTAGCATACTGGCGTGAACAATAATCGGGCCGATTTTGCCAATTATTCCCTTGCGCGCATAAACTTTTTCGCCTTCTCGAAATATGCGGTAGTTTTTTTGCTGCAAAAGTGGTTCTAACGAACTTAAAGCAACTGTTTCTAATTCCGCACTGAGAGCTAATTTTTCAAACTGCTTTGGTTCTTCATAAAATTTCCAGCGACGGGCGGCTTTTAATGCGGGAAATTGTCGGGTAAATGTACAAGCTGTTAAGCTGCTGCCGAACAAAATTAAGATTGACAAAAACCACCAAGTGCGGTATACGTGGTCGAGTCCTGCAATTAGCACCACTTTCCAAGTTAGGAAGCCGAACAAAGCGGGGTGTTCTGGATAGTTAGATTGGTAAAACGGTACTGATTGGCCTTGTTCGATGACAGTGCCGGAAATGCTGAAAAATGCGATCGTCAGCAGCAAGATAATTGCCAGCCGCAAATCTGCTAGCACCGGCAAGATTTCTCGCTTGAAAAACTTTTGAGGGGCAGTCGCCCAGTTTGATTCTGATGTCATCGGTTATTGGTTATTTGTTATTGGTTACTGGTTATTAGTTATTAGTTACTGGTTATTTGTGAGTAACACATAATATCAGATTCCGCTTGAATCTCCCCATTCTTTCTTAGTCCGCGGAGGCTGACTTTGTTTGTGTAGTAGCGGTTTCAACCGCCGCTTCAAGCCGAATAATGTCGATTTTAATTAAGCCGGAAGTATCCGGGAAAGCAGAGAGAAAACGCCAAATCCCACTAGCAAAACGCCGCTAACAGGCGTAATCCAACTCGACCACCGACGTAATTCTAACAACTTTTTAATGCTGGCAGTAAAAGTACCTGCTATTATTAGCGGAGCGACGTAGCCAGCAGCGTAAAACAGCAGCAACACACCACCTAAAACTGTATCCCCCGTTTTGGAAACCCAAGCTAAGAGTGTAGCTAACACCGGCGTGCTGCAGGGAGACGCTACTAAACCAAAAGTTAAGCCCAATAAGTACGATCGCACCCCCGCCGGTAAATCTTTCGGAACCCACCCCACAGCGTCGAAAGACGGCAGTTGCAAGGGTAAAGCTTCGAGTAAATTCAGCCCCATTAGAATAGCAATAATGCTGACAATAATTGGCAAACCCAGGCCAATTTTCCCGTAAACTTGTCCGGCAAATGATGCTACAATACCTAAACCCGCAAGGGTGGTGGCTAATCCGAGGGAAAACCACGCAGACTGGGTAGCCGCTTGCAGGCGACTTTTTGCTTCGTATCCACCGATGTAGCCGATCGTGATCGGCAACATTGAAAGCATACAGGGCGTTAAGCTCGTTAGCAACCCTGCCAGAAAGATGACTCCGACGCTGACTAAACTGAGGTTTGTCAGTTGAGTATTTACTAAATTATTAGCAAATTGTGCGAGTTCGTAAAGTTGAGTTTGCAGGGTTTCCATCAGTCGATTTTAGATTTTAGATTTTAGATTTTAGATTGACTTCACAGCCCATCGATTTTAGATTTTAGATTTTAGATTATTAGATTTTAGATTGACTCCACAGCCCATCGATTTTAGATTTTAGATTGACTCTACAGATGAATCTGGGAGTTTAAACTAAATATCTAATATTTTTGCTCTTGACGACTCCTGTCGGGGGCTTGTATCCCTAGGCAGGTGACTTCAGGTTCGGGGCAGTTCTGGCTTTGTTGAAAATTGTAACAGATGCGTGCAGGTTCGGTTTGAGATTTAAGATTTTAGCGAGATTTACTGGTTGGGAGTTAAAAGGTCGATCGCACCCTGGTTTAAATTGATATCTTGACAGCATCCTCAACAAGCTATTGACAATGGGCGCAGCTTGGGAGTTAAAAGGTTGATCGCACCCTGGTTTAAATTGATATCTTGACAGCATCCTCAACAAGCTCTTGGCAACGGGCGCAGCTACACCAGATAATTCATTGACTGCCAAATCAGCCCGAAAGCCTGTTGTTGAAATTATTCAAGCAGACTTTAATTTTACTCTACTCTAAATTAAAGCCACTTTCTTCATTAATAGACCCGTCCGGCATTATTGCCCCTGCCAGCACCGCACCTCTAAGATTTGCTCCCGTTAAAATAGCGCCTTCTAAATTAGCATTGCTCAAATTTGTGACTTGTTTGGAACCTCGGAAAAAGAAGCTGTGCAAGTCAGCACCTGTTAAATTAGTGTCGGCTAAATTAGCATATTGCAAGTCAGCACCGTGCAGCGTCGCATCAGTTAAATTAGCTTCCGTGAGATTGCTTCCCCAAAGTCGAGAATCTAAGACATTAGCATCTTGTAAATTGGCGCGACTCAGATTTGCCAAAGTCAGATTAGCATCCCACAACTTCGTGCAGTTGAAATTAGCTTCGGTCAAATTGGCTCGACTGAGATCCGTGCCTAAAATATCAGCATTTGCTAAATTAGCGCCGGTGAGATCTGCGTCAGAAAGATCCGCATCTTTTAAGTTAGCACCGGACAAATTAGCGCCGCTCAAATTAGCGCCGCTCAAATTGGCTTTTTGGAGATTAGCGCCCCGCAAATCGACAGCGCTCAAATCGCATTGCTTCCACAGAAAGCTGACGCACCAATGATCTTTTAATAGGTGACTCAAATCCTCCGTATTCGCTGCCATCGCAGGAGGAGTTAAGGAGAGAGTGAACAGGACGATCGCCAACACTACAGCGAAGAAAGTTTTCAACCTCATAACTCTTTTCATTGACACTAATTTGTGCCATAAATTATTGATGTCTAATCAAAGCATAGCAAATAATCGGCAACTTTCCTCAGCAAGATTACTCAAAAATATTAGTGTAGTGAAAGGTTAATCAGGGTTGGCGCAGGTACAAACTTAACTCAGCCAGTCTTAGACGGGAGCATCTCACTTTTGCAGTTAAGCTAGAAATTGGAGTTTTAAGGCAGGAGGCAGGAGGCAGGAGGCAGGAGGAAAAAGGAAGAAGGAAAGAGGAAGAAGGAAGGAGCCAGAAGAAGGAAGGAGCCAGAAGAAGTGTTTTTACAAATATGAGATGCTCCCGTCTTAGACGCACTTTGAGCTAGAAACCCGGTTGATTCACAGATGCCTCGCTGCCAAACTAATATTTTCCCTAAAAACATCGTATAAGATAACCGCAAGTTCGATCGGGATTTTGCAGTGCAATATCGCTACAAAGTAATACTTGCTGCAGGCAGTTGCGATCGCTCTCCCAGGGGCATACCTGCCAATAATCCCGGTAGGAACTGCTCAATAGGGGAAGAAAGAAACCGCCAAGCTCGCCTGAAAACCTTATATTTAAAAGGTTGTAGACGCATTTGTTCTGAATTGCGATCGTCATCACTAACTAAGCCCAACTTTCATCACACAAGTCAATGTCCCAGCATCACCAAATCTCATCAAACTTATCACGTTCCTGACACTACGGATATCACTGTCAGTAGCTGAAGTATGGAGGAAAATAAGAGCATACAGTTGAACAACACTTCTCCCATGCCTACTATCCCCCTTCTCCCAACCCAATTAGTTGTCACAACTATTTTCAATTCAATCGAATCTTTGGGATTCACTAATATTGCCGGCGTATTTTCGGGGGATCAAGCTGAATCCCGACAAGAGGAAAATTTAAAAGTTAGTACCAAAAAGTTTTACACTCAGGGTTTAAAAAATCTCAAACAACAAGATTTGCACGGCGCTATTAAAAATTTTACTGCCACAATTAACATTAATCCGCAATTTGCATCAGCTTACAACGATCGCGGTGTGGCCCGCTACAAATTAGGCTACAAGCAATCGGCGATCGAAGATTTAACTACAGCCATCGAACTCAATCCTTACCGAGCCAAGTATTACAGCAATCGTGGGTTTATGCTGACTCGTTTAAAAGATTATACTGCGGCGATCGCAGATTACAACTCGGCACTCCTGCTCAACCCTAATGTAGCTCAATCTTACTTTAACCGAGGTGCTATCCGCATGCAAATGGAGAATTCCCTGGCAGCACTAGCTGATTTTGAGTCAGCAATTCGCCTCGATAGCGATTTTGCTAAAGCTTACTTTAACCGAGGAGTGATTAGATATAAATTGAGAGAGGTTCATGGAGCATTTGAGGATTTTGAAAAGGCGGCAGCGCTTTTTAAGCAGCAGGGGAGAATGGATTCTTATCAAGATGCGGTTTCTAAAATTAGCCAGCTATGGTATTAGTTGAATTTGGGAATTATAAACTTGTAAGCTGGTGTAGCCGAAGTGTTGGGAATTTGGGAATTGGGAATGGGGAAGTTGTACGCTTGCGTAGCCGAAGTATTCGGAATTGGGTAAGGTGCGCGGCCCGGCGCACCCTACACCTATACTTAAAGTTAGCCAATACTCAAGGCGGCGTCTCTGGAAGGCAAGTTATCGGCAACGAAAGCAGTAGAAAAGTTAATTTCAAAAGCAGCATTTTGAACTGCTGCAGGAGTGGCATTTTGAACGACAGCCAAAGTAACTCCTCCAAATTGAATGAGTGTGTTGCTGCCTGATTGGGTGAATGAGGTGTTGGATAAAGGGCTGGTTAAGCCAATACGATCGCCATCTCCCGGCCTAAAATCAAGAATTATATCGCTCGCCCCATCCAACTCCAGATTTTCACCCGTAACCAGAACAAAAGTATCAGTACCGCCACCGCCGGTGAGAGTATCGCTGCCAATATCGCCAAGTAAAACATCGTTACCATCGCCGCCGATTAAAACATCGTTTCCTCTGCCCCCTCGCAAAAAGTCGTTACCAGCATCGCCATTGATAGTATCGTCGCCGAGATTTCCGTTGATAATATCGTTGCCAACACCGCCGCTAATCGAGTCGTTGCCTTTGCCGCCTCTGAGAAAGTCGTCGCCCACTTCGCCAGTGATGGTATCGTTACCTTGGCTGCCATTAATTGCATCATCAGTGGGTGAACCGAGGATGCGATCGTTTGCGCTACCTCCCACTACACCGCTGGGATTTTGCTGAGAGTCTTGGGAAGTTACTTGATAGTTGTTGGGGGTGTTTGACAGTCTGAGGGCTCGCAAAGATAGATTTACGAAATTGGTAGTATTAATTAAATCGTTGAGTACATTAACATCGGTAATGATGCTAGAAACCCGACTGGGAACAATTCCTTGAACAACTTTTGCGGTAGAAATGCGATCGCCCTGCTGCACCGCATTCACCGTTTCAAAACCTCCAATAACATTGCCAAAAACAGCATAACTACCGTCCAAAAATGGCAAATCATCCAAAGCAAAATAAAACTGCGAAGAAGCCGAATCCAAAGCATTAGAACGAGCCATTGCCACCGCCCCGCGAGTGTGCTGCAACTGCGGCGTCTGGGTTACAATTTGGTTGTAAACAGGTTGCGCGGCCCCTTGCGGCTTGATTTCCAAAGGAATAAAACGCGGCTGATTGGTATCCGGGTCAATAAAACTACCCGTTCCCAATTGACTGGCTGGAATTGTCCTATCTCTGCTGCGCGGATCACCTCCTTGCACCACAAAAGGCTCTGGCTGGCGCACAACTCGGTGAAACATCACCCCGTCGTAAATGCCGCGTTCAACTAAGTCAACAAAATTTCCTCCAGTAATCGGGGCATTAGTGCCGTCTACTTCGATCACAACGGGTTGACCGTTAATTACCTGGACTACTATAGCTTTGCCTGTTAACGGGAGTGCAGCGCTCATGGGTAAATTGCTATTTGAGTGAGTGATATTTGGGTTTTAGAAGCAATCCGCGAATTGCCCTTACCCATTTAATCAGAAAACTGTAAACTTGTCTTAAGTACAGTTCTACTTCTAAAATTTATGATGTCCCGTCGCAAGTTTTTTAGCACTTTATTGGCAATTTGTCTAGTTGTTCTAAGTTTCAATTTTGCCACACCTGCATTGGCTCTCGGTGGTAAGCTTCCGGCGGTGAATCAACCAGCACCGGATTTTAGTTTGCCGACAAACAGCGGCGACGGACAAGTGTCCCTGTCCGATTATCGTGGTAAGTGGCTGGTAGTCTATTTTTATCCGAAAGACTTTACTTCGGGATGTACGATCGAAGCGCGGAGATTTCAGGAAGACTTGCCAAAATACTTGGCAAAGAATACTCAAATTATCGGTATTAGCGCTGATGATGTCGATTCCCACGCGGAATTTTGCGATTCGGAAGGTTTGAAGTTTCCGCTGTTAGCTGATACGGATGGTAAAGTGAGTAAAGCTTACGGTTCTTGGATGAGTTTTATCTCGGCGCGACACAGTTTTATTATTGACCCTGAAGGTATTTTGCGCGAAACTTTTGTGAAGATTAATCCGGCGATTCATTCTAAAGAAGTGTTGGCTCGTTTGGCCCAATTGCAGGCTAACGGGTAATACGATTTTAGATTTTAGATTTTAGATTTGAATAATTGGGAATGACTGATGAAGCTTGTCTTTGTAGTTAAGACTACATTCCTCTGTATTTTCAGAGGAATGTAGTCTTAACTGCAAACGTTATCAGGTTGATTTCACCTCACATCTTGCACCATTCTCAATAATCCTTTTTTGGGTGGGCAGGAAAGCCCACCCTACAAGAAAATCTACTCTGTGTGGAACGGGCATCTTGCCCGTTCTTGACAAGGGTGCAACATTTCAGTTTTACGGGAAATCATGGCTGGTAACGTGACAAGCAATATCAGAGTAAATTTAAAATCTAAAATCGCCTGTCATGCCATATTCAATGAGAATTCAACTTGCTATTGGCTGCAACAGATGCGGAAGAAGATTCATTGTCTGAAAAATTTCTCTTTCTGCTAGCCATTCGGCGTTCCGGGTCAATTCCCTCGAAGGTTGGTGGCAACCAAACTCGGACTACCAACAACACTCCCAAAACCAGCAAAAATGCGCCTGTTGATAATATTTGAACCGAGGGAGTTTCCAGCACTCCCCGCACTATCACTTCCCGCAAAACTGATACAATACAAACTTCCACAGCTACGCCGATCGAAACTCTTTTTTCTTGCAAGTAAATAATTAGCAGCCGAAATAATTCCACTAAAACTAATAGAAATAAAATATCTGCCGTGACTTCCTGGAAATTCAAAGGAGGCAGCAGTGAGAAGAACATTTCTCGCAGTTCTAGCACCATGAAACAAAACAAACCAATACATAGGGAAATTACAATTAAGTCTTGGACTGTTTCCAGACCGGTGACGATTAATTGCAAATTCAACCATTGAGGGGGGTTACTCGACGAGTTGTTTAAACGCTTTTCCATTGACATATGCTGCAACTTGTTTGACTTTCTTACAGCTTAATTGAACTTAGGTTAATCTTTGACAATTTACAGGTTTAATCTATTTATCAGTCTCATAAAATTTCGATCGGTTGACAATTTCACACACACTTTTATTTGCCTCCAGGGTGGCTTGACATTTAGTGAGAGTTTATGCTATCTGATGCCTGCAATAAGTAGCTTTGATATCTAAAAAATAGAAGTCTGAATGCTAAAATGCTGCAACTGCTATAAAATAGGAAAATTGTAAAGAATTATTTACCACAGCTTGATAAACTCAAGCTAGTGAGTCTCGGCTTTAATCATACAAAAGCCGGAAAGTCAACCGAAAAACCCAAAGTAATCCAGAGAGGATTGAACACCATGGCATTTGAACTTGCACCATTACCCTTCGCCGCTGACGCCCTAGAACCAGCTCATATGTCGGCCAACACGTTTTCGTTCCACCACGACAAGCACCACGCTGCTTACGTCACCAATCTGAATAAACTGATTGAAGGGACTGAAATGGCAAGCAAATCCCTTGAAGAAATTGTCAAGGAATCTGCTAAAGACCCATCCAAAGCCGGCATTTTCAACAATGCAGGTCAAGTTTGGAACCACAACTTTTTCTGGAATTCTCTCAAACCGGGCGGCGGCGGCACTCCGACAGGAGGTTTAGCTGACAAAATCAACGCTGACTTCGGTAGCTTCGACAAATTCAAAGAAGAATTCAAGACTGCTGCGACAACTCAGTTCGGTAGTGGCTGGGCTTGGCTGGTTGTGGACAACGGCACTTTGAAAGTCACCAAAACAGCTAACGCCGACACCCCGCTAGCACACGGCCAAACTCCGTTGCTGACTTTGGATGTGTGGGAACACGCTTATTATTTGGATTTCCAAAACCGCCGTCCCGACTACATTACCAATTTCTTGGATAATTTGGCTAACTGGGATTTCGCTGCAGCAAATTTGGCTGCGGCTTAGTAGCATCTATCTGAGTTTGAGGACTAAAGTCCTCACTACAAACCTATAAAGTTTGTATAGCAATCCTAAATGATTATACTCGTTACCAGGCTCTGCCTGGTAACGCATATCCGGAGGCTCTGCCTCCATTGTCGCAGCCGAGGCAGAGCCTCTGGACATTGGTTCCCAGGCAGAGCTTGGGAACCAGTTAACCAGTTATTGAAACTGATTTAGGATTGCTATAGTGAGGACTAATATCACATCCGTTAGCATCGGAATAGTAAATTCGAGTTGACTGTTGACGGTTGACTGTTGACTGTGAATCAAAAAACTGAAAATTGCTCTAATATTTGTTGGCAGCTCGATTCAACTCGCTTGGGACGATGAAACGCGGATTTGATATCATTCCGGGGTCGCCGGAATTGATATTATTTAACCAAACTTGCTATTAGCAAACAAATACAGCTTTCAACATTCCTTCGCCTCGGTCTGGTTGGAGTTCAAATCCTAGTTTTTTACACAGGCTCTGCATCTTGTAGTTGCTATTGAGAATGTAGCCAACGATCGCCTCTAATTTCTCTTCCTGACCAATTTGCAGCAGCCGCCTCAATAATTCTGTTCCCAAACCGCGCTGCTGATAGCTATCGCTAACGATGAGGGCAAATTCGGCTTGGTTTGTACCGTGGAGTTTGCTCAGACGCGCTATTCCCAAAACCCGGTGTTCTGAGGTTTCTGGGTCTTGACGATCGGCTACTAACACCATTTCCCGATCGTAGTCAATAAAACAAATCCGGGTCAAACGTTCGTGAGCGATGCGGTGCTTTAACTTTACCATGTGAGCGTAGCGCAAATACACGCTCTCTTCGGAAAGTTCTTCGTGGAACAGCACCATCAGCGGCTCATCTTCTGGACGAATCGGACGGATCGTGAGGGGACGATCGCCATTAGTTGACCAGGTTTGAACGTATTGCGTAGGATAGGGGCGAATCGCGGGTGAAATGGGGTTTTCCGTTGTCTGGAGAACAACACGGGCATCAAGAGCGATCGCACCTTCAGGAGAAACCAGCAGCGGATTAATATCAATCTCGGCAATTTGAGGTTGCTCTACAATCAGTTGACTGAAACGAACTAATAACTGTTCGAGTTGTACCAAGTCAATTGCCGATCGCCCGCGCACTCCTTGCAAAGCTTTATAGATGCGCGTTTGCTCCATCATCCGCCGCGCTAGGGTGGTATTTAAAGGCGGAAGTGCCAGCGATCGATCTTGAAAGACTTCCACTAATTGTCCGCCGGAACCAAACAGCATCACCGGCCCAAATTGTGGGTCAATACTGCTACCCAAAATTAGTTCATAGCCTTCCAAATGCACCATCGGCTGCACTGTCACGCCGAGAAACGCTGCCGGATCGATCGCCCGTACTCGATCGGATATCCCCTCAAAAGCACTAATTACAGCCTTAGCATCGCTTAAATTTAGTTGGACGCCCCCCACCTCAGTTTTGTGAGTAATCGTCTCAGAATGGAGTTTTAGCACCACAGGATAGCCGAGGCGATCGGCAATTTCTACAGCTTCGGCCGCACTCGCTGCAATTTCTGTCGCTACGGTGGGAATGCCGTAAGCTGCCAGCAACTGTTTTGATTCGTACTCGGTTAATAAAGTGCGATTATTTTGGCGGGCGGCAGTCAAAATTTTGGCAGCAGTCGCACACCCGGAAGTCTCGATTTCGCAATCAGCGGGGAGAGATGGCGTTTCGTAGATAGCGCGCAGGTTGTAGCTGTACCGCCACATATAGTTGAATAACCTGACGGCGGTATCGGGATAAGGGAAAGTCGGAATATTTGCCTGATTGAGAATTTGCGTTCCCGCTGACACTTCCACGCCACCCATCCAGCTTGCTAATAAGGGCTTTCCGAGTTTGCTGTAAGACTTGAGTTTTTCTGCGGTTTGGGTGGGATTTGTCATCGCTTGTGGCGTTAGGATGACCAGCAATCCGTCACTATTGGGATCGGGAGCGACCACTTCTAGAGTTTTGGCGTAAAGATCGCTACTAGCATCGCCCAAAATATCGATCGGGTTGTGATGACTCCACTGAGGTGGCAAAAACTCATCAAGCTGCAGCAGCGTCTCCGGTGCCAAATCTGCCAGGGCACCGCCGTCGCTAATTAAGGCATCAGTGGCGATCGCCCCTGGGCCTCCTGCATTGGTGACGATCGATAGGCGGTTGCCCTGCGGTCGCGGTTGCTTGGCCAGAATTTCTGCCATGTCGAACAAATCGGAAATCGTATGTACGCGCAACGCGCCACAGCGGCGGAAAGCAGCGTTAAGCACGTCATCGCTGCCGGTCAAAGCTCCCGTATGGGAAGCGGCGGCTTGGGCGGCGGCGGCGGTACGTCCTACCTTGAGAATGATGATCGGTTTGTCGATCGCCACTGGGCGGGCGGCGGACAGGAACGATCGAGCATCACCCATAGATTCCATGTACAAAACGATACTGTGAGTATGGGGATCGTCCCCGAAATACTCGATCAGATCGCCCCAACCGACATCAAGCATAGAGCCGATCGATACAAAGGCGCTAAAACCGACATTTTCTCCCAAACTCCAGTCTAGGATCGAAGTACAGAGGGCGCCGCTTTGACTGATGAAGGCGACATTACCCGGACGGGCGATCGTACCCGCAAAAGTAGCATTGAGCCCAAGCACAGGATTCATCACGCCGAGGCAATTTGGGCCGATAATCCGCATTCCGCCCCGACGCGCCTCGGCCATAACTTGCTGTTCTAAAGCCTCCCCAGCCGCACCAATCTCTTTAAAGCCAGCAGAAACAATAATTGCTCCTTTCACCCCAGCAGCGATACATTCGCGGATCACTTGTGGCACCCCCGCAGCAGGCGTAGCAATCACCGCCAGATCCACTACTTCCGGGACGCTAGCAATGTCAGGATAAGACTTGAGTCCCAAGACGCTGTGGCGCTGGGGATTCACCGGAAAAACTGTTCCGCCAAACGGATTCCGAATCAAGTTCCACAGGAGAGTTCGTCCGACGCTTCCTTCTCTCTCTGTTGCGCCGATTACAGCCACGGAGCGAGGCCTAAAAATCCGATCGAGCGGATGACGCTGTTCTTTCCAAATATCGTGAGCCGGATCGCTCGCAGTGCTTTGATTTCTTGAATTTATCTGCATAATACCCTACTTCAATTAATCAGCAATTAATATTGCTCTGCTTTCGATAACTACCGCATCCAATCCCAACTCTTTTTTTACTTTTTTTCTGCTTTTTCTTCATCTTCTGCAGGTGTTCGCGGTTCCTGAAAAAAAAAATCTCATTGCGCGTTTCCGACCCGCCCGCCTTTAAACAACAGTTGGGTTGTCAAAGTGTTAGTTCGGGAACCCCTTTGGTCAGAGCTTCCTCAACAATTCACGAGGATGTTCTGCCTACTATCTATCTTAATTCTTCCCCGTAAATTAGCAAGTCAATTTTTGTAACAAATAGCGAACTGGGTATTTAAAATATTGAAATTAAATATATACTAGATGTAGTGGTCGAAGCAGAAAAGATCGATCGCTAACAAAAAATTGAGGTGAAAGCAAGCTATGTTTGCAGAATGGCACGGCTTTACTGAAGGCAACTGGACTAACGAAGTCAACGTTAGAGACTTCATCCAAAAAAATTACACCCCCTATGAAGGGAATGCAGAATTTCTCACAGCAGCAACAGAAAAAACCCAGCAGCTTTGGCAAAAAGTTCTGGAATTAATGAAGCAAGAGCGCGAAAAAGGTGTATTGGATGTTGATACAAAAGTTCCCACATCTATCACGGCTCATGCAGCAGGATACATCGATCGCGACTTAGAACAAATAGTAGGTTTGCAAACCGATCGACCTTTGAAACGCGCGATTATGCCCTTTGGCGGGATTCGCGTGGTCAAGGCAGGTTTAGAAGCTTACGGCTATCAGCTCGATCGGCAAACAGAAGAAATATTTACGAAATATCGCAAAACTCATAACGATGGTGTATTCGATGCTTACACGCGCTCGATGCGTCTGGCGAGACGTTCTGGTATCATCACAGGTTTGCCCGATGCCTACGGACGTGGGCGCATCATCGGTGACTATCGGCGCGTTGCTTTGTACGGTGTCGATCGCCTAATTGATGATAAAAAAACACAGCAAGAATCACTCGAACTAGAGGCGATGGACGAGGGAACAATTCGTTTGCGCGAAGAGTTATCCGAGCAAATTCGGGCATTGTTTGAGTTAAAAGAAATGGCTGCTAGCTACGGCTTTGATATTGGCCGTCCGGCGGCAAATGCACGAGAAGCTGTCCAGTGGGTGTATTTTGGCTACTTGGGAGCAGTGAAAGAACAAAACGGGGCAGCGATGTCTCTCGGCCGCGTATCGACGTTTTTAGACATTTATTTCGAGCGCGATTTGCAAAGTGGCGCGAGTTCAGAACAAGAATTGCAAGAACTGATCGACCATTTTGTGATGAAACTCCGCATGGTGCGGTTTTTGCGAACTCCCGATTATAACGATCTGTTTTCAGGCGATCCAACTTGGGTAACAGAGGCGATCGGCGGTATCAGCGATGACGGTAGAACATTGGTAACTCGTAACAGTTTCCGATTCTTACACACCCTGTCAAACCTCGGTACTGCACCCGAACCAAATCTCACCGTGTTGTGGTCGGAAAACTTGCCGGAAAACTTTAAACAATTCTGTGCGAAGGTCTCCAGCGACACGAGTTCAATTCAGTACGAAAATGACGATTTGATGCGTCCTCAATACGGCGATGATTATGCGATCGCCTGTTGTGTTTCCGCGATGCGAATTGGCAAGCAAATGCAATTTTTTGGCGCGCGAGTTAACTTGGCTAAGACTTTGCTCTATGCGATTAACGGCGGTAAAGACGAGAAGTCCGGCGACCAAATCGCGCCGCAGTTCCCACCGATTACTACCGAATATCTCGATTATGACGAGGTAAGAGCGCGGTTCCACGACATGATGGCGTGGTTGGCAAAAACGTATATCAATACGCTGAATGTCATTCACTACATGCACGACAAATACTGCTACGAACGCCTGGAAATGGCACTGCACGATCGCGATGTTTACCGGACAATGGCCTGCGGAATTGCCGGATTGTCTGTGGTGGCGGACTCGCTCTCGGCGATTAAACACGCTAAAGTTAAGGTGATTCGCAACGAGCAAGGTTTGGCAATAGATTACTCGATCGAAGGAGAATATCCCAAATATGGCAATAATGACGATCGCGTAGACAGTCTGGCCATCGAACTCGTGCAAAGCTTCATGAACGAAATTCGCCAGCACAAAACCTACCGCGGCGCAGTAGCGACTCAATCGGTACTCACAATTACCTCTAACGTAGTTTACGGCAAAAAAACTGGTAGCACTCCCGACGGACGTAAAGCCGGCGAACCCTTTGCTCCCGGTGCTAACCCGATGCACGGCCGAGATTCCTGTGGGGCGATCGCATCCTTATCTTCTGTAGCGAAACTGCCTTACAGTGATTGTCAAGATGGCATATCGAATACTTTTTCGATTCTACCGCAGGCCTTGGGCAGAATGGAGAGCGATCGGACTAATAACCTAGTTAGTCTTATAGACGGCTACTTCCACGATGGCGGCCATCACATCAATGTTAACGCGCTCGATCGGCAAACATTACTAGATGCGATGGAACATCCAGAAAACTATCCCCAGCTAACAATTCGCGTCTCCGGTTATGCGGTCAATTTCATCAAACTTACCCGCGAACAGCAATTAGATGTGATTAAACGGACTTTCCACGAACGTGTCTAAATCCCAGCAGAAAAAACTCGGCGGTTTCAACCGCTTCTTGTCAAACGAAGTCCGAGCTGAGGGGGACTCAAGAAGCGCCTACATAATTGGTTCTGCATAAGTCTTTTTTTGTCTAGTTTCGCTGTTGAACCATGAGGCCAGATCCCCCCTAACCCCCCTTAAGAAGGGGGGAACAAGAGTATTCTTGAATTCCCCCGACTATCTGGGGATTCAAGGGGAACCGTCCACTTCTCAAAGTCAACCCCTACTCCCCTTCTTAAGGGGGATTTAGGGGGATCGAGCCTCAGCAACCAAACGAAAAATCCGCAAGTTTCCAGGCTTAAGTTACCACCGAGATTCCCTCCTCCCTACTCTCAAAATTCCCACCAACAAACAGCAAATTAAATGTCTGGAATTGGTCGCATTCATTCAATCGAAACTTTTGGTACCGTAGACGGCCCCGGAATCCGGTTTATCGTCTTCACCCAAGGCTGTCCGTTACGCTGTCTGTACTGTCACAATCCCGACTGTCGCGATTCCCACGATGGTAAAGAAGTAACCGTCGATTATTTAATCGAGCAAATTACAAAATGTAAATCCTACCTACGGAAAGGAGGCGTTACAGTCAGCGGCGGCGAACCGTTGATGCAGCCGGATTTTGTCAGAGAAATCTTTACCCGCTGTCATCAAATCGGTTTGCATACAGCGCTGGACACATCAGGATTCTGTGTTTTAGAAGTTGCTAAACCTGTTCTGGAAATGACCGATCTGGTTTTATTGGACATCAAATCCTACATTCCCGAACTGTATTACAAAGTCACCAACGTTTCCATCGAGCCTACTTTAGCAATGGCCAAATATCTCAGCGAAATTGGCAAACCGACGTGGATTCGCTTCGTTCTAGTTCCTCACCTCACAGATCACATCGAAAACGTAGAAAAATTAGCGGAGTTTATTGCCAATCTGAACAATGTGGAAAAAGTCGAAGTATTACCATTTCATAAAATGGGAGAATACAAATGGGAGCAATTAAAACTGGATTACGAACTCAAGGATACACCTCCCGCTTCACCGGAACTCGTGCAACAAACAGTTGATATTTTTCGCAGTCGCGGCGTCAATGCGATCGGAGCTAGCGGTATATAATAATTAAAAGACCGCGTTCACAAGTCACAAACAATCTGGAAATTATGGGCGTAGATCTGCGGGTTTTCTACTAATCAAAGATTGAGGCAATAATTTCCCCGAAATAAACATCAGGAAAAATAACATGAAAGTTACCAATTTAGATGAATTAGAAGTGCTAATTCAAAAAGTAAAAGCAGCCCAAGCTGAGTTTGCCACCTACACTCAAGAACAGGTCGATCGCATATTCAAGCAAGCAGCTTTAGCCGCTAATGCCGCCCGCATTCCCTTAGCCAAGGCAGCAGTCAAAGAATCGGGAATGGGAGTCATCGAAGATAAGGCAATCAAAAATCATTTTGCCTCGGAAATGATTTACAACAAATATAAAAACGACAAGACTTGCGGTATCATCGAGTCCGATCGGCATTTTGGCTACGAACGCATTGCCGAACCCGTGGGAGTGCTGGCGGGAATCGTGCCTGTAACTAACCCGACTTCCACCACCATCTTTAAGTCTTTAATCGTTCTCAAGACGAGAAATGGCATTATATTTTCGCCCCATCCCCGCGCCAAATCCTGCACGGCTGCGGCGGCAAAAATCCTCCTCGATGCTGCTGTAGCAGCCGGCGCACCACCGGATATTATTGGGTGGATTGATGAGCCAACTGTGCCACTTTCCCAAGCTTTGATGCAGCACCACGATATCAAACTAATTTTGGCAACTGGCGGGCCGGGAATGGTAAAAGCAGCCTACTCTTCAGGGCATCCGTCCCTCGGTGTCGGCGCAGGAAATACTCCCGCCATCATCGATGAAACCGCCCACATCCAAATGGCTGTCAGCTCAATTTTGCTCAGCAAAACTTTCGACAACGGCACGATTTGTGCTTCGGAACAATCGGTAGTTGTTGTGGATGAGGTGTACGATGCCGTGCAACTGGAATTTATCAAGCGCGGTGCTTATTTCCTCAATGCTGAAGAACGAGAAAAAGTGCGGCAGGTAATCTTAATTGATGGTCGATTGAATGCCGAAATAGTCGGACAATCGGTACAAAAAGTGGCGCAGATTGCGGGTTTTGTAGTGCCGTCAAACATCAGGGTTTTGATTGGAGAAGTGGATGCGGTTGGTAAAGAAGAACCCTTTGCTTGTGAAAAACTTTCGCCGATTCTCGCCATGTATCGCGCCAAGGACTTTACCGAAGCAGTAGACAAAGCTGAAGCGCTGATAATTTTTGGCGGACACGGACATACTTCTGTGCTCTACACCGCTCCGCACAATCAGAAGCACATTCGTTATTTTGAAAGCAAACTAGAGACTTCGCGGGTGCTGATTAATACGCCTTCTTCTCAAGGTGCGATCGGCGATTTGTACAATTTCCGCCTCGATCCCTCCCTTACCCTCGGTTGCGGTAGCTGGGGCGATAATTCGATTTCTGTCAACGTGACACCCCATCACCTGCTGAATATCAAAACCGTAGCAGAAAGGCGCGAGAATATGCTCTGGTTCCGCATTCCTCCTAAGATTTATTTTAAGTCGGGTTGTCTTCCTGTAGCTTTGAGGGATCTTGCAGGTAAGAAACGTGCTTTGATTGTGACGGATAAACCTTTGTTTGAATTGGGATTGACTAAGGAAGTCACAGAGAGTTTGGAAGAAATCGGCATCGATCACTACACATTTTATGATGTGGAACCCGATCCTTCCCTTGCTACTGTTCGCAAAGGTTTAGAAATTTGCAATAGTTTCCATCCAGATGTGATTATTGCTTTTGGTGGTGGCTCGCCGATGGATGCTGCTAAAGTAATGTGGCTGATGTATGAGCATCCAGAAATTGAGTTTGAAGGATTGGCGATGCGGTTTATGGATATTCGCAAGCGGGTATACGAACTGCCGCCTTTGGGTTCAAAGGCAATTATGGTGGCAATTCCAACTACTTCGGGAACGGGTTCGGAAGTCACACCTTTTGCGGTTGTTACGGATGAACGATCGGGGATTAAGTATCCGCTTGCAGATTATGCTCTGACTCCGAGTATGGCGATCGTCGATCCAGAACTTACGCTGAATATGCCCCGGAAACTGACTGCTTACGGCGGCATTGATGCGCTAACCCACGCTTTAGAAGCTTATGTTTCTGTGTTGGCTTCTGAGTATACAAATGGTTTGGCTTTAGAAGCGATTCGTTTGCTGTTTAAATACCTGCCCAGCGCTTACAAAAATGGTGCTAACGATCCGAAAGCGCGGGAGAAAGTACATTATGCTGCTACGATCGCCGGCATGGCATTTGCCAACTCTTTTCTGGGGGTTTGTCACTCAATTGCTCACCAATTAGGTGCAACTTGCCACGTCCCTCACGGTTTAGCGAATGCGCTGATGATTTCCCATGTCATTCGCTACAATGCAACGGATGTTCCGTTCAAACAAGCGATTTTTTCTCAAAACAAGTATCCTAACAGCAAGTGGCGTTATGCTCGAATTGCAGACTATCTGAATTTGGGCGGTGATACAGAAGACGAGAAAGTGGAGAAGTTGATCGCAGCCGTGGAAGATCTGAAGCGTCAGGTAGATATTCCTAGCACGATTCAGGAGGCGATCGCCAGTCAGGGAATGAGTGATGATTTCTTCTTTGCTCGCGTTGAGGAAATGGCCGATCGAGCTTTTGACGATCAGTGTACCGGAGCGAACCCCCGCTATCCGCTGATTGAAGATTTAAAGCAACTTCTGGTGCAAGCGTATTCTGACGGCGACACTTCTGATCTCAATCGAGTGTTAACTTTAGTGTAATCGGCGCGGTGCCATAGATTTCTCCAGAAAAGCCTGTCAATGGGGAGCAGGGTACCTAACCCCTAATCCCCACAGTTTCTGGAGAAGTTTAACGCAGAGCCCGGTGGTAAAAATAAACCCCGAAGCGGATCAAAATACCAAGTAGGGGTTAAAAAAATCTGAAATTGTGTTAAAATTTTAGAGGTAACTATTTTACGAATTTTGTAGTTTTAGTGGCTGTTCGCGCGATGACCTCTTCACCAACCATAGCACCCGTTCGATCGAGTCAAGTTACCCGCAAACCTTATCCCAACTATCGGGTAATAGTCCTCAACGACGATTTCAACACATTTCAGCACGTTGTGGAATGTTTGACGAAATACATTCCAGGGATGACTAGCGATCGAGCTTGGAAACTCGCCAACCAAATCCACCACGAAGGCCAGGCCACCGTCTGGGTTGGCCCGCAAGAGCAAGCAGAACTTTATCATATGCAATTAAGCCGTGCGGGACTGACAATGGCTCCGCTAGAGTCAGCTTAACATTTTTTAACTGACAGTTATAATCAGTTACATTACTTACTTTGAAACGTGCCAAAATGGCAACATCACTTCATCCTCTTGATTTAGATTATGGGTAAACAAGCCTAATCTTTTACTCAAGTAGGATAATTTTATGAATCATCCTTTTGATCTAGATATTGCTGATCTCGAAGCAATTGATTTGGATTTTGAAGAGACGCTAACTGATGAACAGGCCACCCGTATCGGAGGTGGATTAATGGCTACCACTCTAGCTCTAGGTGAAGAAGGTGGTGGTGAGATATACTGTATCTCAGCTCCCTGTCCGGGAAGTGAAGGAGGAGGAGGATTTCCTCCCAAGCCTATTCCCATTGACCCTCCGGTGACCACTCTGGCTATAGGTGAAGAGGGTGGAGGACCTTACACGAAAGCTTGGTTTGAAGGCGGTGGAGGCCCTATTTATTGGTAATCTCATTCGTGCCGACAATGGTAGAGATTCTGCCTAATTCCTGAACTATTCCGATTGTTTCTGTAATCAGACTTTCAAACATTTAGCCTCATTAGAGGTTTTTTCTCAATCTATAAAAAGTTGCAACACTCTCAACAAAAGTGATGCGACTTTTCATATTTGTACTTGATTTTAGCACATTTTTAACTTTCAAATTTCCCATGAACATTTTAATTCTGGGTAATGATTCTGATGCTCATGCTGCTCATATAAAAGATGCTCTCACCCAAGCCGGTGCAGAAGTAGATTATTTAGATACCTATCTGTTTCCCAGACAGTTACGTCTGTCTTGGCAACCTGATACCTTGGTAGGGTGCTTGACGCTACCCGGAGGTCGCCAGTTAAATTTTCAAGATATTCACAGTGTCTTTTGGCGCAATTTTTCCGGTGTTGGCGTTGCACCTTTAAAAGATGCTAATCAACAGCAAGTTGCATTGAACGATTCCATGAGTACAGTGCGATCGCTAATGCAAGCTTGTCCGGCTCGCTGGATTAATTCCTGGCAGGCATACCAATTTCATAAAGAAAAATCCCTACAACTGAGTCTGGCAAAGCAAATAGGAGGGGTGCATCTCAGTTTGGCAAATACATCAAATTGAAAGTTGACCATTGAGATAAGCACAGCGAAGAGCAAGGATAG
>NZ_JAUBSH010000067.1:0-37746 GCF_036704705.1 Microcoleus sp. K1-B1
GTGGCGGTTTATCAAATATCAATGGCTCGAAATAGATGCCTACTCTAGCTGGCAATCTCTTGTTTCATCTGTAGAAATAATTCTTAAAGAATTTGGAGATAATTATGTAATTAATTTTGCTTAACTACTTATGTTAACGGCGGGCTTTCCTGCCCAACCCCTACTCCCCACAAGAGGAAAAATTTATTTTACTCTGCAATTTAAATGCGGATTAGCTTCTTGATTTCGCTAACCTTATGATTAGTAATTATAGCCATGATTAATCGGTTAATGGGGATATAGCAACCGCCTTGGCGGTTTCTATACTAGCGTGTGTTTTTTATTCAAACTGACAACAATGATTTTTTGTATCGGAGGCTGAATATGGATAATTTATCGGACAATTCAGCAGATAAAACACAATATATTGGTTTATGAAGTCGGGGCGGGAACTTGCACCCGCCCTTTAGATATTCGGTTAACCGTACTCAAATAGCCACTTTAACGCGAGAACATTACCGCCCACTCTTCGTCGTTGATTTCAATATACAAAATTGCGATCGGCACAGACAGAGCCATTGCCGAGTTATCGGGTATTAGTGACTTCCCTTCATTCCCTGTAAGCAAAAATTAGGTATAATTGGTGAGTGCGTATGATGATAAAAGTTTAAAAAAAGAATCGCCAGGGAGGGAATAAGCCAACCCCGATAGTGATTAGTCATTACTCCTCTCAAATCTCAAATCTCAAATCTCAAATTGTATGAGCTACATCAAGATATTGACCGCAAAATAAAACAGCACAATAAACGGGCCACTTGTTCTGATTAGTAAAGTAGCGAAACGAATAAGAAATTAGGGCATAATGTTGTGAAAGATGGAACAGGGTATGGAACTAAATTTACAAAATTTTTATAGCGCCTGCAATCCCAGCTACACCCTGGCAGTAGCAAATCAAAAAGACCGACAATACTATATCGATTTCTCTTCAGTGCGGGGCGGCACAATCGTCGAACAATTGGAGCGCACCATCAGCCGTCTGTCCCCCGATGCACCTACCTGTCAATTATTCACAGGTCACATCGGCTCTGGTAAATCAACAGAATTGCTGCGGCTGCAAGCTCAATTGCAGCAACAAGGATTTCATGTTGTTTACTTTGAGTCGAGTAAAGACTTAGACATGGCAGATGTCGATATCACTGACATTTTGTTGAGCGTTGCTCGTCAGGTGAGCGAAAGCATTGAGAAAATGAAAATCAAGCTGCAACCGACGGGTTTTAAAGCTTTGCTTAAAGGAGTTGCTGATGTTTTTCAAACTCAAATAGACTTGAGCGCTGAAGCTAATATCCCTGGTTTTGGGGAAATAAATGCCAGCACGGAGGGAGAGTTTTCTCTGGCGCTGGGAATTGGCAAAATTACTGCTAAGGCGAAAGATGCTCCGAATCTGCGATCGGAGTTGAGGCAATATTTGGAGCCGCGAACTAACGTAATTTTAGATGCGCTTAATAAGGAGTTGCTAGAACCGGCTAATCAAGAACTCAAACGCCAAGGGAAACAAGGACTTGTAGTAATTATCGACAATCTCGATCGCATACACCTGTGCGCGAAACCGACGGGGCGACTGCAGCCGGAATACCTGTTTGTCGATCGCGGCGAACAATTGGCAAGACTAAATTGCCACGTCGTGTATACAATTCCTTTGGTGCTGATTTTCTCTAACGATTTGGGCCAGTTGACCAATCGATTTGGGGTAGATCCAAAGGTTTTGCCGATGGTGCCGGTGCAGTTGAGCGACGGTTCTGAGTGCTCTGAGGGTGTGGAATTGCTGCGGCAGATGGTTCTGGCGCGGGCTTTTCCGACGGTGCATCCTTCGCAGCGCTATGCTTTGGTGGGCAAAGTTTTCGACTCTGCGGAAACTCTCGATCGCCTGTGTCGAGTCAGCGGTGGTCATGTCCGCAATTTGCTGCAACTACTGTATGGCTGTCTGCAGAAACAAGACCCTCCTCTGTCGCGGGAAACTTTGGAAAATGTGATCATCCAGCGCCGCCACCAGCTTACTTTGGCGATCGAACCTGATGAGTGGCAATTGCTGCGCCAAGTATCCGTTACCAAAACTGTGAACGGAGAAACTAAATACCAAATATTGCTGCGGAGTCTCTGGGTGTTTGAATACCGTTACGGCGAAGATTATTGGTTTGATGTCAATCCGATTTTGGCTGACGCCAAAGAGTTTCGGCAAACAGTTGAGAGTTGACAGTTGACGGTTGAGAGTTGACTGTTGACGGTTGAGAGTTGACTGTTGATGGTTGAAATCGCTCTTCGGTCAAACGAAGTTCACTTCTAGCGGACTAAAGAATAAGGGCGTTATTGTAGCAGGATGTGCTATGAAAACTAACAACAGTCAACAGTCAACTCTCAACAGTCAACAGCATTGCCCGATCAACAGTCAACCGTTAACAGTCAACAGTCAACACTCCACTAACAAAAATGATTAAAGGCACTACTAAACTGTTAGGAGTAATTGGTCATCCCGTCGAACATTCTCTGTCGCCGGCGATGCACAATGCTGCTATTTCCCACTTGGGAGTCGATTTTGTTTACTTGCCGTTTCCGGTAAAACCAGGGGATTTAAAAGCTGCTCTTGCAGGATTTGCGGCGATCGGCGTTCGGGGATTTAGCATCACGATTCCGCACAAACAAGCAATCCTACCGCTGTTGTCGGAAGTTTCCCCGATCGCCCGAGCGATCGGCGCAGTCAATACCGTATACCTGACTGACAAAGGTTGGTGCGGCACAAATACTGACGTTGAAGGCTTTCTCGCGCCGCTGCAAACGGGGGTTTTTCAAACTTTCCAATCAGATTCAGATCCCCCCCAGCCCCCCTTAACAAGGGGGGAGAATTCACTCAAAGTCCCCCTTCTTAAGGGGGATTTAGGCGGATCTCCGGGTTCCGATTGGAGTCAGAAAGTAGCAGTAATTTTGGGAAATGGCGGGGCGGCGAGAGCTGTTGTGGCTGGATGCGCTCAATTGGGATGTGCACAGATTCACGTTGTCGGCCGCAGCGAACAAAATTTAGCGGAATTTCAGCAAAGTTGGGTCAATTCTCCGATGCCCGTGCAGAATTTGCAAGTACATACTTGGGAGAATTTGTCAATGTTAATCTCGCAGGCAGATTTGTTGGTGAACACGACGCCTGTGGGGATGTATCCGCAGGGGGAAAAGTCGCCGGTTGCGGCTGGTGAGATCGATCGAATTTCAGCAGGTGCGATCGTCTATGATTTAATTTACACCCCTAATCCTACCCAGTTTCTCAAAGATGCACAGCTTCGGGGAGCGCGAGCTATTGACGGACTCGAAATGCTAGTTCAACAAGGAGCAGCCGCCTTAAAAATTTGGCTGGATCAAGAATCCGTCCCAGTTGATGTGATGCGCCAAGCCTTGCGAGAGCATTTAGGTCTAGATTAATGCCATTTCTTCAAAAAGTAGCTGTAGTTTTCAGAATTCCTATAAGCAGGAATTTGAGGCCCAATTCGCGCTAAGCTGAGAATTAAAATATACTTGCCCCGCCATTTATGAAATTTCGAGCTATCAGCCTTTTTTTTGCTACTTGCCTAATCGGAATTTTTAGTTTGGTATTCACTCCACCTGCTTGGGCTTTGACGCAGATTAAACTTTCAGACCTTTCTTATCGCGAATGTCCGGCAGAAATGGGAGAAGGCACAGTCACCAGCGGCAGTTCTATGGAAGCTACCTGCTTTTTGATTACTGGGAAAGCTGAAAATAGCACCGGCAAACCAGTTGTCAATGCCGATATTTTCGGCCGCATTTATGATGCTGACGACAATCCGGTGATGCAAAACCGCACTCGCTTGGGTTCTATAGAAGAAGTTCCTCCCGGAGTTAGCGATTTTCAGCTCAGAATTTCCGTTGCAGCCAATCAACGAACACCTTTGAAACTCAAGCAATTTAAAGCTACAGGTTTTACTGGCGTGGTTCGCCGCTAACGAAACTATTGGATATTTTGGGTTGGCTGCCCGTGAAATTGCGATGCAGTTTTCGATTTTCGATTGTTGAGTGGCCGGCAATTTCTCATTTCTAATTTACGATTAACTCCCCAGCTTTTCAACCGGGGAGTTAATCTAAAAATGTCAAATCTAAAATTTAGTTGCCGGCAGCTAGGTCGGCCAAACAATTTACGCTCGATGCTTAAAAACTTAAGCTTTTCAAACTACAAGGATGTTTGCAAGCTGGTCAAAAGACCGATCAAGAATTCCGCTCCGAACTGAAGTACAAAAAACGCAATCAGTGGTGAAAAGTCAATCCCTCCCAAGGGGGGGATAATCGAGCGGAATAGATTGAGGTAAGGATCTGTTAACTGACTCAAAATCGAAAACGGGGGGTCGTACCAATTGATGTTAGGGAACCAGCTTAACAGCACCCGAATAATCATCAGGGCTACATAGATTTGCAGAAATGTGGACAGCGTGGTTGCCAAAAGGCCTATTGAAGAACTCATAAATTTTGCTTGTAGTTTGAGTAAAGTTTACAGACACTTTAACTGTGAGTTTAGCATAGCTGGAGGAGTGATAGAGGAGGGAGAGGGCAGGGCTGTTTCATTCTCTTGTAGGGGCAATCCCACGCCCGGTTGCCCCTATATCTGAAACCCCGATGCGCTCGTCTATGGGCCAGGGCGGGCACTCTTGGCACCGCCCCTACAAAATCTTGGTTTTTCTGATAATGAAACCGCCCTGGGGGAGAGGGGGAGCATCAGGCTGTTTACGGGCGGGCAGGATAGGATACTCAATCCCTACTCCCCACAATAAAATTCACTGTTTGTGGCACAGGGCCAAAAGCCAGTGCTTGAGAATGGCGCAAGATGTTAGTAGCCGGCATTGAGCTGCCAGACTAATCTAAAATTTTAAATGGATTCAGGAGTCTTGGGCGATCGAACCCTCGCTACCGGGCGCCGGCGCGTTGCCGTTTACGTCGCCGAGTTGCAGTCGCACGTCATCTATTGCCTGATTTAGCTGGGCAATTTTATCTTCTAAACTCAGCCTTGCTACTTCCATCCCTTCGGCTTCGAGTTGGCTGGCTTTCCTCTGGCGGATTTTTCTGGTTTTTGCGTCTGAAGGTTCACTCAGCAAAGCTTCAGCAGCGCGCCTGGACAGCACCGCGCCCAAAACTGCACCCACCAAGCCGCCAACGGCAGCTCCGGCAATAAATCCCCCTGTAAAACCCTCTCGATTACTCATAGCTCAACTCAACTGCGCGATATTTCCTTGATTTGTTTATTTTGACACTCTCCCGGTGAGAAACCAGGAGATTGTTAGTTCTCAGGTAGGCGTTGCACAATTTGAGGAGGATGGTTGTGGGGTGTCCAGCCTGCTGTGAAAATACACGCCTTCGGGATCAGTGGCCCATCCCCCAAAACAATCAAAATCATCTCGCAATTATGCAACACCGTCAGGTAAGGCGACAATTCCGACTTCAGAGTTAAAGCGGATCATTTCCAAAGATCGATCGCCATACAAATCTTCAATGTGTTCCAAGCAGCACTCGATCGCGAAATCGTTCAATTCAGCAGGCTCAACGCCGTACATTTCCTGAAACACCTCTGAGTCTACCCGACAAAAGCGCGGGCGATCGGCGTAAATTCCGCATTCTCTGGTAGTTTTGTCAAAATTGATACACCAACCGTCCTCTCCGACTAAGCTCAAATAGACCGCTAATTCGTCTTCAGATAAATACTCGTCTAAGTCGGGGCGCTCTGTTGGGTCGAGGTAACAACAAGCACCGCACTGCTTTACACAACGCCAAGTAGCCATAGTTTGATTTTAGATTTTAGATTTTAGATTTTAGATTTTAGATTCGGAGCATAATCGGGGAAATGCCAAACTTTAAGAGATTGGGGCTCTTAAAGTATATCAATTGCCAGCGCCGGAGACGGAGATTGCGAAGGGGGGGTTCGATTTTAGATTTTAGATTGGGGGGACTTTCCGGGAAGGGGCATCAAGTCCTTGGTTTCTTGTGACTGAGAGGTGGATCGTAGTTTACATTTTGTTGAATTTTGTAAAGTTCCTTAAAAAATATGGTCGATCGCCCGGTAAAATCAGAAGCGGATTTTCTAATGCAACAATCTAGACTTAATCACTACAGTCAGGAGGACAAATGGACTTTATAACCGATCTTTTCAGTGGTCTGGGTGGTGTAGACTACCAACTCATTGTTCAGGTAGCTTTACTCGCAGCCGTCGTGCTTTCTGGCCCGATCGTGATTTTTCTCTTGGCAGCTAAAGGCGGCGACCTGTAATTATAGCACGCTCCGGGGCGATCGATAGTTGGGAGTTTTGAGTTTTAAATTATTCAAAATTCACAAGGCTCGATCGCCAATTTTCCCTGCTGCACTAGCTTTGTGATCAAATACCCAGGGCGTGTTTAGCAGTTTGAATCAAATTCTCAAAAAAAGGTAGAGATACATCGACTTCTCTAGCATCTTTGCGGGAGTTACCTAACAAACCGATGTTTTGTCCGGGTGAAACAGCCAAAACTTGTCCTTGAGAGTTGCGAATTCTCAATTCCTCGATCGAGCCTGCAGGAGACAGACTGCAAGAATAAGTGCGATCGCAATAATCAAACTCAACTTTTCCGAACCTCGGTGGCCTCGAAGTAGCAGCATTTGCGGGCAGCCGGACACCCAACAATTCTAACTCAACCGATGTCTTGCCATTAAAACTATTTTCCCGCAATCGGTAAGCAATATCAACCCGCCGAGGCAAAGGAAAATATTCGCCCCAACGCCAAGCAATCGCCTTCACACTAGCCGATACATTTCCATCTTGATTTGCAGTTAGTTTAACGTGACCTCCTTTACCAACAATTTTCTGTTCAGTTATGCAAACATTAGGCGTCCAAAATACAGGAGCCTTATTTTCAATCCCGCAAGGTTCCAGAGCATCAATTTGTCGGTAAAGGTCGAGATTAATCTCAGCCAAATCGGCTCGCACGTCAACTGAAACCAGCGGTTTTAAGTGTTCCGGCTGCAAACATTGATTGGCAAAAATTGACAATTGGCTGCGGAATTGTTCGAGATTCTCAGCCGGCATAGAAAAACCGCCCGCCGCTTTGTGTCCGCCAAATTTAGTTAATAAATCAGCGCAAAAATTCAGCCCGTCAAATACATTAAACTCAGGAATTCCCCTCGCCGAACCCCGCACAAGTTTATGGGATACCGCCCCTACAGCCTTGTTTTCCCCAGCCTCATCCTCAAAAGTACCAATAAACACAGGTACGCCGTAGCGTTCCACTAACCGAGAAGCCACAATCCCGATCACCCCGTGATGCCAACCGGGCTGCACGACAACTAAAACTCGTTCTTGCTGCAAATCGAGATCACTTTTCTCGCACCAAGCGATGGCTTCCTGCTCAATTTCCTGGCACAACTCCTGCCTGCGCTGATTGATTTGTTCGCACTGAATCGCGTTTTTGAGAGCCAATTCGCGATCGTCCGTAGTCAGCAACTCTATCACAATTTGAGGGTCAGCCAGCCGCCCCACAGCATTAATCCGGGGCCCCAGCCTAAAACCAATATCTTCAGGCTTTAAGGAATTATTAGTTTTATTTTGTGAGTTGAGAATTGAGGGACTTTCCGCACTTCCCGGCTGCACTCCCGCCACCTGAATCAAAGCCTGAATCCCCGCCAATTGCGAGTGAGGCAACAGCCGTAAACCACGCTTTACCCAGCGCCGATTAACTCCTGTCAAAGGTGCTAAATCCGCAATAGTTCCCAACGTGAATAACTCCAGCAGCGGATTCACCAACCCCCCAACTTTCTGCATATCCTGAGCCAAAGTAATAGCCAAAACATAAGCAACACCTACGCCAGCCAAACCGCGATAAGGCGAAGATTCTGCAATTAATTTCGGGTTGAGAATAGCATCAGCCGGCGGCAGTTTTGGTGGCAAGTCGTGGTGGTCTGTAATAATAACTTTGACACCGAGTTCTCGCGCCCTGGCAACCGGGCCGTAGGCGGCTATTCCGTTGTCAACCGTGAGAATGAGAGCGACACCTTCCGAGTGAAATTCTTCTACAATGCGATCGTTAATCCCATAACCTTCTCGCATTCGGCTGGGAATAGCATAATCCACATTCGCCCCCAGAGCCCTGAGAGCGCGTAACAACAAAGCCGTGCTCGTCATCCCGTCAGCATCGTAGTCGCCGCAAATCGCAATTTTTTGCCCTCCCGAAATCGCCTCCCGCAACAATTTGACACTCGCAGCCAAATCGGGAAACTCATCTTTTGGTGGGGGCAAAACCAGAGATTCCGGTTCGATAAACCCTTGCACTTCTTTAACCGAATCGATGCCCCGGTTAATCAGCACCTGTGCCAGCAAGGGCGACAAACCGATTTCTGTGGCAAACTGTTCTGCTTGCTGTGTTTGAGGCGAATAAATTTGCCACCGTTGGTTTGGCAATCGGTGAAAATGCGGGGGTACAGATGTCGGTCGCTCTTGCACGGAAGCTGAGGTTTAAAGATACATGATTAATCTTACCTAATTAAGTCCCTCCGTCAATCAATTGTAGATTTGAGATTTTAGGTTTTAGATTGAGCGTAAAGATGAGTTTTTTGGGTAAAATCCAAAGGTTGTTTGTAGGAAAGCTTTTTTCGGAAGCTCTCACCCCACCCCAATAGGGATAAAAGCCCTGCCAACAGTCATGGAGACCAAAAAATTTTAGACCAAAGTTCAAACGCCCCAGATTTCTCTGTGGAGTCAATCTAAAATCTCGAATCTCAAATCGACTGGTGGGAGCCGAAGAACAAAGTCTAGCAAGCATTTGCGCCGCCGGTGTTAGGGCGGGGCTAATTTAATTTAATTAGGAGACTTGCATGAGTGGCGATCGACCACCTTGGTTTAAAATTGCATTACAGGTTCGGGGGTCTGTCATTCCCTCAATTTTGCCCCGCGTTTTGCTGTGCGGCGGCTTTGGAGTTCTTATTTCCCTGCTGCACTTTTTAAAGTGGCCGGTTTCCTTACCAATTTTGTCGAGTATTGTACCGAGTATTGTCCTGGGTCTACTGTTAGTTTTTCGGACAAATACAGCCTACGAAAGATTTTGGGACGGTCGAAAAATGTGGGGAACTTTAGTCAACAACGTCCGCAATTTGGCGCGCCAAATCTGGGTGGCAATTGAGGAAAAAGACCCGCAGGATATCGAACTCAAAAAGTCAGTCCTGCGCCTGTTACCCGCCTTTGCAGTGGCCCTAAAACTGCACTTGCGGCAAGAATCAGTCAATCCAGAGTTGGAGCCGTTAATGTCCCCAGCGCACTACCAAAAGCTCAAGTCGATGAACAATCCGCCTCTAGAAATTGCCTTTTGGATTGAGGATTACTTGCACGAGCAGTATGAGGGCAATTGCGTTGATGTCTATCAGTTAACTGCTATGAAGGAGTTGATCAACTCTATGATTGATGTATTAGGTGGCTGCGAGCGGATTTTGAAGACGCCTATCCCTTTGGCTTACGCGATTCACCTGAAACAACTATTGTTGCTTTACTGTTTAGCCCTGCCCTTCCAAATGGTGAAAGATTTGGGTTGGGGAACCGGCTTAGTTGTGGCTTTAATTAGTTTTACTTTGTTCGGTATCGAAGAAATCGGTATTGAAATAGAAAATCCCTTTGGGCACGATGACAATGATTTGCCTTTGGACAATATTTGTGCTGCCATGCAGCGAAATATCGACGATTTAATTTCTTTATCTCCTAGCGTTCACGAACACGTGAAAGATAAGTAAATTCATTCCTTTTTAGATTTTAGATTTTAGATTGGTACATAAAATCTAAAATCTAAAATTTTCTGGTTAATTTTTAACAAGAAACCGCATTAACCCCGCTAATACTAACAATACAGGTGTCAGCCAATCTCCCCAGCACACGTACAAAGTTCGAGTTTGCCGCCGATAAATAGTAGCATCTCGGACTTCATAGGTATTAATTCCAGACTTCCAAACCGTCTCGCCGCGAGGATTTACAAAAGCAGAGTAACCCGTATTAGTTGCGATAACTGCCCATCTATCAGTTTCAATTGCCCGCATCACATCTAGAGCGTGATGTTGATCCAACATCGGCGGTTTATAATGGGCATTGTTGGAAGCGGTAATCATAAATTCGCCTCCATGCGCCGCCTGATATCGGAAGATTTCTGAAAACGCCGAATCGTAACAAATTCCGACAATGGCGCGACCAAACGGCGTATCAAACAATTGTTTAGAATTGCCGGGTACTAAATGAGCATCTAAGGGAGAAAGCCGATTAATAATCCCGCCTAAGATTTCGTAAAAAGGGATATATTCGCCTAAAGGCACTAGCTTTAGTTTATCGTAGCGACCGACAATTTCTCCAGTGCGATCGATCGCCAATAAGCTGTTAGTGATACTATTCTCTTGCTCCCCGAATCCTCCAATCCAAGCCACCACACCGCGTTCGAGAATAGCTTGATAAAAGGAAAGAGTAGAACGTTGATACTCGTTTGTCCAGATAAAAGGCAAAGCGGTCTCTGGAATTAACACAGCATCGACTTTTCTGTCTGCTAACTGTTTGTATCCAGTGGTGTAACCTTCCAAAGCGCGCCGCCAACCCCCTGAGTCAAACTTAATCTCGTTAGGAATATTGCCTTGAATAATGCCAATTTTTAAAGCGGTTGCAGCTTCTTGATTCAAAGGGCGATTGTACAAACTCCAGCCTGCAATATGCAAAACTAAAAATAAACCCGCAGGCAAAATATAAGCAACCGACTTCTTCCCTCGGACTTCTCCCTTCTTACCTCGGACTCTCTCCTGCTTCCATCCATCCGTTACATCCGTTACATCCGTTACACAATCCGTTGCCGAACTTCCTTCTTCCTTCTTCCTTCTTCCTTCAATAAAAGCTTCTGCGATTAAGCCATTTACTGCTACAATAGCGGCTGTTACTGCGCTGGGCCCGGAGAGTTGACCGAGGTGCAATATTGCTAAATTGTGGGGGCTTTGGGTATATGATAGGGATGTCCACCACAGCGAACCTGTACTCCAAATACTTTCTAAGGCGCACCACAAAGCTGTGCCAATTAAAACGCGAATCACAGGCAAGATGCCTGTGCCACTAATTTTTTGGGAAATCACAGGCAAGATGCCTGTGCCACTAATTTTTGGGGAAATAACAGGCAAGATGCCTGTGCCACTAATTTTGGAAATTGCGATCGCAAATAGCCACGCCCAAACGGCGACTAAGGCTGCTCCCCAGAGGGTGATGAATGCCCAGCAAAAAAGTGCGATCGCCAAACTCGGCCACCAAGGAACTCCCAACCAAGTCATCGGGTGAATTCCCATAATCCAAGATAAAGCTAATCCGTGATAGCCAATTCCCCAGAGTGAAGGAAGAAGGAAGAAGGAAGAAGGAAGAAGGAAGAATTTTTGTTTTTGTTCTTCTATTTTTGGCTTTTGATAACTGACAACCAAAATCCACAGGGGAGCTAATGCTACCCAAGCCAATAGCCAAGCATTTACTGGTGCGGTTGTCAATGCCATCAAAATGCCGCTGAAAAGTGCGATCGCCCAGGCTAATGTTTTTGATTTATGAACCGCAAGTGTTTCAAATTTGTGCCTGTTAAATATCGCCACTTTGATGATTGCCAAAAATAATAATTCTTAATCAATATATCAGATCGATCGAGAAGAAGAAAGCTCGGAAACGCGCAGTGTACGGGATTTAACAGATTTAACGGATTTAACTCACATCTTGCACCCTTTTCAAGAACAGGCAAGATGCCTGTTCCACAAAGAGTTAGTTTTCTTGTGGAACAGGCATCTTGCCTGTTCCTAAACAATTAATTGAGAATGGTGCAACATCTCAGATTTAACGGATTTAACCGAAAAAAATCTCTCAAATTCTACTTGCCCAAACAAAAAGCGCCCCTATTTCTAGGAGCGCTTTTTGTTAATCAAAGGCTAAATTTAGCCGTTGATGGAAGGAGCAACCATTGCTACGGGAGTTGTTTCACCAGCAGCCAAGTCGAGGGGGAAGTTGTGAGCGTTGCGCTCGTGCATTACTTCCATACCCAGGTTAGCGCGGTTGATGACATCAGCCCAAGTGTTGATCACGCGACCTTGCGAGTCGATAACCGATTGGTTGAAGTTGAAACCGTTCAAGTTAAACGCCATCGTGGAAATACCCAAAGAGGTAAACCAGATGCCGACTACTGGCCATGCACCTAACAAGAAGTGCAAAGAACGGCTGTTGTTAAAGCTCGCGTATTGGAAGATTAACCGACCGAAGTAGCCGTGGGCTGCAACGATGTTGTAGGTTTCTTCTTCTTGACCGAATTTGTAACCGTAGTTCAAAGATTCAGTTTCACTTGTCTCGCGAACCAAGCTAGAGGTAACAAGAGAACCGTGCATGGCGGAGAACAGAGCACCGCCGAAGACACCAGCTACTCCCAACATATGGAAGGGGTGCATCAGGATGTTGTGCTCGGCTTGGAACACGATCATGAAGTTGAATGTGCCGGAGATACCCAAGGGCATACCGTCAGAAAAGCTGCCTTGTCCGATCGGGTAAATCAAGAATACTGCGGTTGCTGCTGCAACTGGTGCAGAGTAAGCGACGCAGATCCAAGGACGCATACCTAAACGGTAGGACAGTTCCCATTCACGACCCATGTAGCAGAAAATGCCAATCAGGAAGTGAAATACTACCAATTGGTAGGGGCCGCCGTTGTACAACCATTCGTCTAAGGAAGCAGCTTCCCAGATGGGATAGAAGTGAAGCCCGATCGCATTCGATGAAGGAACAACAGCACCAGTAATGATGTTGTTGCCGTACATCAAGGAACCAGCTACTGGTTCGCGGATGCCGTCGATGTCCACTGGAGGAGCAGCGATGAAGGCGATGATGTAGCAGATGGTGGCACTCAGCAAGGTGGGAATCATCAAGACGCCGAACCAACCCACATAAATGCGGTTTTCGGTGCTAGTTACCCACTCGCAGAACCGTTCCCAAACGTTGCCGCTTTCGCGACGCTGTACGGTTGTTGTCATTTGGTTTATGATGGCTTAATTGAATTTTCAAGGTTCATTGTGGGGATGCCCCACGCTTATATTAGTAACACCAATCACTAAAGTTTGCCAAGGGATTACTGCTAACAATTTAAAGATTTTACAAACATTTACAAAAACTGAATTATTAGTAAATATTTGTATTATTTTACAAAGTAAAATTACACACCAAACGGGTTAAATACAGCGGCCAGAAGAACTGAATCTAGTTTCTGTAGCTTGGTTCAGCAGTTCGAGCAATTTTTTTTTGTTCAGGTCGATTCTCTTTCTATTTAAATATCTGTTAATTAGGTCGTGAACAGATAATTTTTAATATTTATTTACATATAATCGGTGGATTCTGCGAGTGTAATTTTTTATCGGGAGAATAGTGAAAACCGGGTTTCTAGTGCGGGCTGCATTCTCAATAATCTCCAATCAACCGGGTTTATTGACGAAAAAAGAAACCCGGTTTCTGAGGCGCTTGGCAATAGAAATCAACCGGGTTTCTGAGGATGAGTCCGCAAGTTCGGCGTAAAAATTAGGATTTAGCCTGGGGGCCAGTTCATCTGCCGACCGCCGAGAATGTGAAGGTGCATGTGGTCTACAGTTTGGCCGCCGTCGCTGCCGCTATTAATGACGACGCGATAGCCGTTGCTAAGTCCGAGTTGTTCTGCTACCCGTTTGACAGTCAGCAGCAAGTGCCCCATGAGAGCATGATCTCCCGACTCGGCATCGGCTAATTTGGCAATAGGCTGTTTGGGAATGACGAGGATGTGGACGGGTGCTTGCGGATGGATATCTCGGAACGCGAGGGCCAAGTCGTCTTCATAAACGATGTCTGCGGGAATCTCTTTGCGGATGATTTTGCTGAAAAGCGTTTCTTGAGTTGTCATGGGTGTTAACGAAGTTCGGCAACGGATTGTGTAACGGATGTAACGGATGTAACGGATGTCGGGAAGAGGGAAGAGGTAAGACCCAGCAGGAGAGAAGGAAGAGGAGAAAAAGAAGAGGCAAGGAAAAGTTTTTCTTGCCTCTTCCGATATTCATTAGTCATTGTTAATCATAATAGATGATGAATCAAGGACAGGCAAATTAAGGATAAAGAAAAATGCTTGCTAGGGTTTGGAGTGCATCGATCGTTGGAATTGACGCGGTAAAGGTTGGTGTTGAGGCTGATGTGTCAGGCGGGCTACCGAAAATTGTGGTTGTGGGATTGCCCGATTCTGCGGTGCAAGAAGCTAAAGAAAGGGTTAAGGCTACGCTAAAAAATTCGGGATATGCTTTTCCGATGCGGAGTATTGTGATTAATTTGACTCCGGCGGATTTGCGAAAGGAGGGGCCGAGTTTTGATTTGCCGATCGCCATTGGCATTTTAGCAGCATCGGAACAAGTCAGCGCTGAACTTTTGGGAGATTATTTGTTTTTAGGGGAACTTTCTTTAGATGGGAGTTTGCGGCCTGTGGCTGGGGTTTTGCCGATCGCCGCTGCTGCTCAAAAAATGGGTATTTCAGGATTAGTTGTACCGGCTGGTAACGCGCAGGAAGCGGCTTTGGTGCACGGAATATCTGTTTATGGTTTTGAGAATATTTTTGCAGTTACTGATTTTTTGAACAATCCTCAAGTTTATTCGCCTGTAGAAGTAAACGGTCGAGAAGAGTTAGCAAAAACGCGGTTTCCGGGTCTAGATTTAAAGGATGTAAAGGGGCAAATTCACGCGCGGCGGGCTTTGGAAATTGCGGCGGCGGGGGGACACAATTTAATTTTTGTAGGGCCGCCAGGGAGCGGTAAGACTATGTTGGCGAGGCGTTTGCCGGGTATTTTGCCGCCGCTGACTTTTGATGAAGCTTTGGATGTAACTCAGATTCATTCGGTGGCGGGGTTGTTGAAGGATAAGGGAAGCTTGGTGGGCGATCGACCTTTTCGCAGTCCTCACCATTCAGCATCCGGCCCTTCTTTGGTAGGTGGCGGCAGTTTTCCGCGTCCGGGTGAAATTTCTTTAGCACATCGCGGCATTCTTTTTTTGGATGAATTAACTGAGTTTAAAAGAGATGTTTTGGAGTTTTTGCGACAACCGCTGGAAGATGGTTATGTGACGATTTCTCGGACTAGACAATCGGTGATGTTTCCGGCGCAATTCACTTTAGTTGCTAGTACGAATCCTTGCGCTTGCGGTTATTACGGCGATTCGATTCAACAGTGTACTTGTTCGCCACAAAAGAGGGAGCAATATTGGGCAAAACTTTCGGGGCCTTTGATGGATCGGATTGATTTGCAAGTGGCGGTTAATCGTTTGAAGCCCGAGGAAATTACGCGACAGCCGACGGGGGAGGAGTCGGAACCGGTGCGGGTGAGGGTGCAGCGGGCGCGGGCGATCGCTACTCGCCGTTTTCAGTCGGAATCTAGTTTGCGCTGTAATGCGGAAATGAAAAGCAGTCACATTAACAAATGGTGTCAGTTGGATGATGCTTCTCGGAATTTATTGGAGATGGCGATTCGGAAATTGGGGCTTTCGGCGAGGGCTAGCGATCGCATTTTGAAGGTTGCTAGAACTATTGCTGATTTGTCGGGGGATGAAAGCTTGAAAACGAATCATGTGGCGGAGGCGGTGCAGTATCGGACGATCGATCGGATGCAGTAAGTCAGCAACGGCTCAAAAGACACAATATCCCCATCCCCGACTTCTTAAAGAAGTTGGGGATTTAACAGTTGATGCGGCGATTTAAATTGCTTCTAAACATACGAAGCCCCAGCAGAGGGGGACTAAGGGCTTAAGGGGGTATTTAAGCTGGATTGATGTTGTCCAATTATTTAATTGAGCCAGTGAAACGCCCCGATGTTCCCATGTTGATTGTCTGATTTTGTGTGGCATGGTGCCAGTATCAGTTGTGACAGTTGTGTAAGTTATGTTAGTGTTAGATTGGGAATGCGACAGCAAACCAAGGCCGCAGTTAAAGTGGCGATCGAGGAAGCTTTAGAGCAACTGCCCGAAAGCTAATCAACTGAAGTGTATCAGCGCAAATATCAAGAGTTTTATCAGCACGTCTACGAATCTTATTCTGAGGCTACACGCAGTATTTAGACCACTGCAGCTTGAAGCTGGTGTCAATGACACCCACCCACAGCTTTTGTCAAAAATCCCTCATAATTTAATCAAAAATTCATCAAGTTTTTACCCACTTTTTGTCATTTTTACTGTAATTTATGATACCGATCGCCCAAGTTGCCCGAATCTCCACAACGGCCGAATTTTTAATATTTAATTTCTCGCTCTCCCTCTCCCTCCTTCTCCCTCGCTCTTCCTCCCTCTTTCTCTTTCCCTGGCCCCCTCTCCCTGTTTCACCATAAAATTTGAAATTTTTGAGTGACAAATCATGGCATGATCGCAGCGCGTTTTGATACCATGCAATCAAGCGCAAGACAATCAGGGAATGCACTGGAGGTGTGTAAATGGAGCTTTTCGCAGAACAAAAACGGTGCTTGGATTGCTTGGTAAGCTCGATCGAGCAATTGGGAGGTCAAGTAGACATTCCAAAGCTGGAGCAGATAGCTGAGCTAATTATTCAAACGATGAGAGGGCCTTGGCGCTACTTTCACACGTCGGAACACATTTTTGAGGTCGGGGGGTCAGTCGATCCGATCGAGGTGCTGGCTGCACTGTTTCACGACCTCGTGTACGTGCAAGTCGATCAGGGCGTTAGTTTCAATATTAGCAGCGCCCTTTGTCCTTTTGTCAAAGAGGTGCGATCGCAGTTAGTTATTAGAGATGAAACCGAACTGCCCGACGATGCCATGTATCACCTAGTGGCCTCAGTATTTGGGTTTATTCCCGGCAAGACTCTCTCTCCGTTTGCCGGTCAAAACGAATTTTTGAGTGCCGTTATTGCTGCCAAATCTTTGGAGCCTTTTTTGCCAGCTAGTACGATCGCTGAGATCACAGCTTGCATCGAAGCTACTATCCCTTTTCGTCCCGTTTCGCCCAGTGGTTTGAGCGCGATCGAACTTTTGTACCAGCGTTTGGTAAGTATAAATCGCGATTTTAACTTGGGATGGAGCGATACCCAAACCGTAGAAATTGTCAAGCGAGCGGTCAGGTTAGCCAATCGGGATGTAGAGAATTTTGCCTCTCCCAATTCTTCTAATTTCTTAGACAATACCTGGAACTTGATGCCAGAAACCAACCACGAATTGACCAATGTTAATTCCTATACTGTTGCCGGATATCGCAAGTCTCTGCAAAAAATGGAAGGATTTTTGAACTTCCTCAAACCCGAACTGGTTTTCCAGCAGTTTATGCAAGAGCCGGACGATGAAACCTACGCTAACCTGATTGCCAGAACGCGCAAAAATATCGAAGTTGCTAAACTTTATCTGGGGATCAAGCTAATTACCATCGCCATTTTAGAAGCTCTTTCCTACCGTTTGGGGCGCGATATTCCGCTTTCAACTATGATGGGAGAATTGCGCGCACCCGGATTTAAAACCTCGGTTTTGGAGGATTACTTGCCCAACAAACAGATCGCTTACCCATTAGAAACTCAGTTGGAAAAAGAGGTTTTAAATTTGTTAGCAATAGGGCGAAATCAAGAATCTCCCTATGATATTAAAAACTCTCCCGTAGCTACGTTTATTATCAAATCTATCGGCTTTGCTGAAACAGAAAACTTTTTGAAGAAAGCTCAAGAGTTTTTTGCCGGTCATATTTCGTCGGAAGAGTTTCTCTCTTACTGTTCTCCCGATGTCATCGAGACCATCTCCTCCGGCGTGATGAAACTCTTTGATAGCAGAAAGACGGCTTTAGGGAAAGTTAAATTAGTTCACCAAACAGTTTCTTAGGATAGGTTGGCAAAATCTTAAAACGTTTTCCATTGCAGAAACCTGGTTTCTTGAGTTCAGCCACAATGTGCGGTTAGTCTGAGATGTTGCATTACTCTCGCTTAACAGGCTTTCGCGCCTGTTTCACAAAGAATGAGTTTTCTTGTGGGGAGTAGGGGCTGGGCAGGAGAGCCCGCCTATAGCAGGCTGATTGATAATGGTGCAAGATTTCAGTTTAAACCATAAAAAAAGTCCTCTTTAACTAATATGTTGCACCATTCTCAATAAGCCTTTTATGAACAGGCTTTTCGGTCTGTTCTTGAGAATGGTGCCAGATATCAGCTTTAAAGGACTTTAGCTATGAGTCTGGGGTTTGAACCCGTGGCGGACTAATTCGACATCAAACTTTTATTGTGGTGAACCAGCCGCACCCTCTGCGCCGGAGTTGCTATCAGGTACACCCGTATCCGTAGGATTAGACTCGCTCCGGCTTTCGGTATTAGTTTCACCGCTAGTACCTGCTCCAGAAGCACCATCATCTTGAGTTGGAGATGGAGTAACTGAACTCTCAGGTGCTGGAGTTGGCGGAGTGGAAGCTGGCTCCCTCTGCGAATTCGGAACTGTAGTATTGGTATTATTTGACGGCGAAGATGGAACCGGCGCTGCTTGCTGAGCGGGTGCATCTTGCTGCTGTGAATTTGGAATTGTAATATTGATATTGGGAGACGGATTTGCTTGAGGAGCCGGAGTTGCCTGTTGAGCTGGACTTGGTTGAGGAGTCGGCGTAGCGTTTTGAGCTGGAGATGGTTGAACCGGAACAACCTTTTCAATGATCGTTTTTTCTCTCTCTATAGTCCGAGTCGGAGCAGGTGTTGCTGAAGGTTGATTCGCTTTCGGTACAACAATCACAGGAGCAGAAGCAGGAGTAGGAGCCTCCTCACCCCGATTGAAGTAATATACACTGCCCAGAACTAAGCCTGTCAAAGAAGCAAGAAGAATTCCTAACAGTAACCCGCGACCCGCATTCTCGTTATCGCGGACTTCTTGGACTCCAAGTTGGCGGTGGTTTTCCGCCATTTGACCCTGTACATAACCTTGGTGATGAGCTGCTTCTTTAGAAGCCTTCGCCGTTGTACTCGGAACACTTGTAGTAGTTCGCGTTGTACTGACGTGACCGTTAGTTGCATCGGTGTGAACTTCTTGATGAATTTCACGGCTAGAGCTATTTTCTTCGTTAGGTTTCATAATTATCTTCGCCACAACTATTCAAAAAATATTGTCTGTAGGAGATGCTCTGGTTGGAAAACTTGAGCTAAGCTGTTGAGCATTTAAATCACTTATTTCGATTTACTGTCAAGATTCAGGTGTAAGCGTTGGGTGTTTCGCTCATGAGTTTAAATGCTTAACAGCTTTCTGCTTAGGGAGTTTAGAGAACTTTTGGTTTTTCCTTCATTTGTATCCAATCTAACTCGTTAAGGTATTAACCAGGCTCTACCCCCAGAGTGATTCCCAAGGCCCCAAAGGCATAGAATTAGCCGGATTTCAACAAAGAATATCGGCTACATGAGTTATTTATAATGCTGGCTGTGCAAGGATATAGCAATCTTAAATTAGTCATAAAAAATTACGACTAATTTAGGATTGCTATATTTATAAAGCCCGTTTGTGCTTGAAATGTGTTTAAGTCCGGTTAGATAGCCAAAATTAAGTTTTTAGTAGTAATAAAAACAAGTTTTTTCTCATCTACCAAGAGAGGATAGTCGTACTCACTACCAACAAGCTTTATTACGGGATATTAACCGGACAGGAGCCTTACTAACAACTGAATTTTTTTTATTCTGTTCTTTCAATGATGATGGTCATGTGAGCGACTAATGCACCTATCGCTCCTACTGCTGCAATGACTGGAAACAATGCCGCACCGATTACTCCACCGACTACTCCCACTGTTAAAGGAACTTCTACTAAGATCCGTCCCTCTTCATTTTTGATAATGATGCGGCGGATATTTCCTTCGTGAATCAATTCTTTAACTTTAGCAACCAAATCGTCGCCGTTAATTTTTACCTCCTCGACGCTAACTTTTTCCTGAGTATAAGCAGGGGTTTCTAGAGGAGTCGTTTCAAAATTAACCTCAGCACCTTTTTGGGCAGAAACTTTTTCAGATACAGGTATTGATTCGAGTTCTCTTGTCCCGACTGGCTCTTGTGCGCGATCTGTAGGTGTGTCCATTTTTTGTTCTCCTTTTAGGTAAAAGTATTTTTGTATAGAATTATATTGAAATATAACACGCAACTTTTTTTGAATCAATCATTCTTTTGGGTGATCTTGCTGCTGCTGTCGTGATTTTATCAAGGTATGATGATGAAAATTCTCTCACTCTCTCGCTTCTGGGCTTATCCCATCTGTCCCTATCTCCTTGTGCCGTTTAGTTAACTGTCTGCTTCTGGCCCTCGCACCGCCTAACCCTTGAAAAACTTCCAATCCAGATAACGAAAGGATGAGAGCGACTTTTACACTCTCAGAGACTCAGACTCAACAGGTGTACAGGTTGAAATACTGACATTGTACTGAAAGTACGATCGTCCCGCCGTGTATACAATTACCACCTCTCGTTCGGGAAACCGCACATGGAAACCGTCGCTTACTTTCTTCAAATGTCATTTCAATTTAGCTCAGTGCGATCGCCAAATCAAACCCGACCCCCGGAGGTTCCTCAAATCAACATTTTAGAGTTTCTAATGAGAATTGCCTAAAATGCAAGGGGGAGGAGAAGTAACAGTGATAGAAATATCGCAACCAAACCAACTTCCTCAAAGTGAAGTGAAGGTTGGAGAAATGCTGGGTAAAATACAATTATTTGCTTCTGCTTCCTCTTGATTCTCCGTGTCCGATTTGGCAGGGACAGAATTTGAAGATCAAGTTGGTAGCCCGACGCTACTTTTCTGGAAACTTTCAAGGAACATCAAGCGGATTTGTGGAATGTGAGTTTTAGTGGCGATCGCACAACTTTAGCATCTGTCGGGAAAAATTTCGTTGGTGAAGCTTTGGAGTGGCGATGCGGCTAAAGTATAAGCTGCCGAACTTGACAAATTGCTCGCCATCGGCTGTCCCTGGCTCGGAGACTACCTACAATACAATATTCGGGTTGAGTGCGATCGGCATTTGTGCAAAAAAACTGACAATTGAGATTTATTGGCAATTGCCGGAAACCTGTTTTGCCTGATTTTTAAAATCGGGCGATCGGCTGCCGATTTGTCGCTATTGTTGTCTTATTGTAATATAATTTTACGCAAGGGGTAATACGAAATGTACTGCCACAGGTCGCAGATGTCTATCCATCTGAACCAAATTAATGTCATCAAACATTAAAAATAGTTATGACTGTTATATTCGGATTAGTAAAATCTTGGATATATAAAATTCAATACATAGTCAGGTTTCAAATGGTGTCTGCTGTTAAATCAATCTAACCTGCAATATCGTTTCGGGGGACACCAGCACGATTTAAGGAAAAAATAATCCTGCTGAATTAACTGGATTCGAGGGAGCAGAGGAAAGTTGATGACTAAGCTATAAAAAGAGTTGAAAACGCCTTCTAAATAGTAGGCAAGACTCCAGCAGCCAACCGCAACTGCCAATTACCAAAGGAGGGAGCAGTGTATGAAACTGACGGGTTGAGTCCCCTAAAATCGCCACTTGGTTTGCGATCGACTCTACAGGAATTAACCCTGTACGACTTTCTCCTAGAATCTGAGTGCCCGGGGGACGAAGTTGCTAAAATTTTTCAAGCAAACCCTTTAGTTCCGGGTATCATCATCACTGAGCAAGGAAAGTTTATAGGGATGATTTCGCGGCGGCGTTATTTTGAACACATGAGCCGCCCCTATAGCTTGGAGTTATTTTCTCAACAGCCTTTGGTCATACTCTACCGCTTTACTAAAACTGATATGTTGGTTCTCGATCGCGAAACCTCAATTATGACGGCAGTGCGGCAGTCTTTGGAGCGATCGCCCGAACTAATCCACGAACCAATTGTAGTACAAGTAGAACCGGAAACTTACAAACTTTTAGACGTACACCAACTGCTGCTTTCTCAGTTGCAAATTCACGAGTTATCAACCGTGGCGATGCGCGAGTCGCAAGCACAATTGAGACATCAAGCCCAACAGCTCGAACTTGCGCTGCTGGAACTTCAGCGCACTCAAACTCAACTAATTCAAACAGAAAAAATGTCTTCTTTAGGGCAGTTAGTAGCAGGAGTAGCTCACGAAATCAACAATCCTATAGGCTTTATTTACAGCAATTTGCACCACGCTAAAGAGTACACGCAATGTTTAATGCGGATGCTCCACATCTACCGACAGCACTGTCCAGAACCCATCGCAGCAATTGAAGCGGAAGCAGAAAAAATCGAACTCGATTATTTGCTAGAAGACTTGCCGAAAGTGTTAAATTCTATGCAGCAAGGTGCAGAAAGAGTGCGCGATATCGTTTTGTCGCTGCGGAATTTTTGCAGATTAGATGAAGCTCAAATGAAGCAGGTCAACATTCATGACGGTATCAACAACACGATTATGCTGTTGCAAAGCCAGCTTAAAGGGAAACCGGGGCAGGAGGCGATCGAAATTCACAAAGAATACAGCGAATTGCCGCTGGTGCAGTGCTATCCCGGACAGCTCAATCAGGTATTTATGAATATTTTACTTAATGCAATTTACGCTCTTGTTGAGTCTAATAAACACGAAAATGTCGATAGAAAAACCCCTAAAAAGTCGCACTTAGGCGACCAAAAGCAGTCTTGTATAACGACTCAATCATCAGTCTCTAAGTCTACCCGCCTGATTCCTACGATTCGGATTCGCACCGAGTTAATTGAGAAAAAAAAGGTAATAATTAAAATTTCTGACAACGGCCCGGGGATGACAGAAGATGTTCGGAAGCGGTTGTTTGACCCTTTCTTCACTACTAAGCCGGTCGGCCAAGGAACGGGTTTGGGACTCTCGATTAGCTATGAAATTGTTGTCAACCAACACGGCGGCACATTGAAGTGCTTTTCGGAACCGGGAAAAGGAGCAGAATTTGCGATCGAAATTCCACTTCAACAGTCTTCCCTAGCACAGATTTTGCCTCGCTTTGCGTGATATAGCAGAAGGCAGAAGGCAGAAGGCAGAAGGCAGAAGGAAGATGGAAGATGGAAGATGGAAGATGGAAGACGGAAGATGGAAGAAGCAATAAAAGTTAGGGACTCGGCTGTTGAAACCGTTTCTTGTCAAACTTTCGTTCCTCTGGCTTGAGACTAAAGAATAAAGCCCGTCAGCTACCGCGAACCTTTGCAAACCCACTTCCACAAAGGATGACTCGGCCCCTGTTGGCGAATGCGGCGAACTTGTTGTTCCAAACCCTGTTTTTCCCGCAGGGGCAATCCTCGCACCATATTGCGACTTTGCCAAGTTAGCACAGCTAAAGTCATTCCCAAGCACAAACCCAAACCGAGAGTTGGCCAGCGATGAAAAGATAAACCGTAGCGCACCGCCGCCCAAGTGAAGTGTTCTAACCACAAAGCGATTTCGCGGCGCAAACCCCAAATGCTCAAAGAACCGACGCTAATCCACAGCAATATCACTGTTAACCAGCGGCCGTAAACTGTTAGTTTGTGAAGCCTTTGGACTTCAATTTCAAAAGTTTGGTCAGTAGTCATTTGTTATTTGTCATTTGTCATTGGTTATTGGTTATTGGTTATTGGTTATTGATGATTTATTATTAGTCAGTCAACAGTTAACCGTCAACAGTTAACCGTCAACAGTTAACTGTTAACAGTCAATTAAACTTCCTCGGACTGGTTGATTCCTTCTGCGGGGACGGGGATGGAGTGGCCGGTGCGACTGCGCCACCAAGCTAGTAGCGTACTGGCAACGAAAATACTGGAATAAGAACCAGCAATAAAACCGACAATCAAAGCTAAAGCAAAGTATTTGAGGGTTTCGCCACCAAACAAAAAGATTGAAAACAATGTCAGCAGCGTGGTAAACGTTGTGTTAATTGACCTTCCCAGCGTCTGCATGACAGCATCATCGACAATTTGATCGATCGACTGTCCCGGATTTAGCTTGATTACTTCTCGCACGCGATCGTAAATTACCACTGTATCGTTAACAGAAAAACCGATAAGTGTCAAGAGCGCGACCACAAATAAGCTGTCAACTTCCACTCCTTGAACTAAACCCAAAAACGAGAAAACACCAAGCGTGACCAACACGTCGTGAAACACAGCCACAAAAGCAAAAAAGGCATAATCCAACTGAAATCGGAATGTCAGATAAGCAGTAATTCCAGCAAAAGAAACCAACAAAGCCAGCAAACCCGAAGTAAACAACTGTTTGCCGAGGGTAGGCCCAACCGTATCAATTTGAGTAGATTGAGGAGCAAAAGCGCCTATCTTTTCGCTCAAAGCTGTTTGCAAATTAGTCCGCTGTTCGACATCCAAAGTTTTTGTTCGCAGCGACAAACCGCGCTGTTCTTGGCCGATAACTTGAATGCTGCTACCGGCCAAACCTTGGGTGTCTAGGACTTGGCGGACAGCAGCAAGATCGATGGGTTTACAATTTTCCGGTTTTGTGCAGTCGAGTTCAAATTGCAGCCGAGTGCCGCCGATAAAGTCCAAACTGGGGCGCAGTGGTGCGCGGATGTCGGGACGAGTCCAAGAAATCGCCATCGACACTATACCTGCGAGGATTATAGCGGCGGAAATACTCCACCAGAGCGATCGATATTTGATTACACTGAATTTCATAATTTGAAGGAAGAGGGAAGAAGGAAGAAGGAAGAAGGAAGAAGGAAGAAGGAAGAAGGAAGAAGGAAGAAGGAAGAGGGAAGAAGGAAGAAGGAAGAGGGAAGAAGGAAGAAGGAAGAGGGAAGAAGGAAGAAGGAAGAAGGAAGAGGGAAGAAAAACTTCTCAATGTAGGGTGGGCAATGCGTACCTTACCGAGTGCGTACCTTACGTAGTCTGTTAACAGTCAACAGTTAATAGTTAACAGTCAACAGTCAACCGTCAACAGTTAACTATTAGCAGTTTTCGACAAACCGGGACAAAACAACTGAGGTTTCCGCAATGCTGGAAAGCTCAATACTACGAACAGCAGAGTGCGGCTGCAAGTGAGCGCAGTAAACATACTCACTCCCACGCCCAATGCCAGAGTTACAGCAAACCCTTTAACTAAACCAGCGCCTAACCAGAACAAAGCAGCACAAGCAATAACTGTTGTGACATTGCCGTCTAAAATGCTGGAAAAAGCGCGGTAAAAACCCGATTCTACCGATCGATAAAGCGATTTCCCCGCCCGCAACTCTTCCCGCGTGCGCTCAAAAATCAGCACGTTAGCATCCACAGCCATCCCGATGCTGAGCACAAAACCCGCAATTCCCGGCAGCGTTAATGTCACTCCCAAAAGCACGAAAGCTGCCCAAGTTAACAGAGCATAAATTAACAGCGCAATATTGGCAATTACGCCGGGGAGTCGATAGTAGGCAACCATGAAAATCAAGACTAAAACTAAGCCGCCGATACCTGCGTTAATACTGCTTTGAATGCTGTCTTTACCCAAGCTAGCGCCGATCGTGCGGTTTTCTACAATTTCGACCGGTACCGGCAAAGCGCCGCCCCGCAATTGCACTGCTAAATCGTTGGCTTCTTGCGTTGTAAAGTTGCCTTGAATTACGGCACTTCCACCAGTAATTCCTGTTTGGGCAAATTCAACGCCGACGACTGGAGAACTGATCATTCTGTCGTCTAGGAAAATACCGATACTGCGTCCAGTGCCTGCTAAATTTTTAGTGAGTTGGGCAAAGAGTTCGCCTCCTTTGGTATCGAAAACAAGAGCAACGTTCCAGTTGTTCCCAGAAGCCAAGGGTTGAGGTTGAGCGTCTTTGAGGTTTTCGCCGCCGAGGCCGCTGCTTTTGAAGAGTTTGGCGATCGCCTCATTGCTTCTTTTCAAAGCAGCCTGATTTTCTTTAATTGCTGCCTCATTCGGGCTAGTTTTCAATTCTGCTTGTTTGACCAGCAATTCCTGCTGCAACTGCCTTTCAATGCCTAATTGTGCTTCTGTTCCGGGCAGTTGTTCCAGAAATTCTAGCTTGGCGGTGCCGCCCAAAACTCGTTCTGCTTGCTGCGGGTCATTTACTCCGGGCAACTGCACGAGAATTTGGTCTTCTCCTACTGTTTGGACTAATGCTTCGGAAACACCCAAACCGTTGACGCGGTTTTCGACAATCCGCCGCACTGCTTCTAACATTCCCTGGTCAATTTTGGGAATTGTGGGGGTAGTTTTTACTTGAATTGTGAGTTGCGACCCTCCTTGCAAGTCTAATCCCAGCCGCGTCGGAATTGTTACTATTACAGTAATGGCGGCGATGATTAGAACAAAAATTAGGGCTAATAGGGAACGTTGTTTTTGCATATTTAATTATTGGTTATTGGTTATTGGTTATTGGTTATTGGTTATTGGTTATTGGTTATTGGTTCGTCCCGATTTTTTTTTCGGTTTTTAAATAACAAATAACAAATAACCAACAACAAATTACAAATTACCAATAACTATTTATACTCGCAAAGCTACCATTTTTTGGACTGCTTCGACAATTTGATTGGGCTGGACAATTGTCAGTCTTTCCAAATTCCCGTTGTAAGGTGTGGGAATATCTTGTGAAGACAGGCGCAAAACTGGTGCGTCGAGTTCGTCAAAAAATCGATCGCTAATCGAAGCAATTAATTCGGCACCGATGCCTCCTGTTTTCATGCACTCCTCTACAATAATTACTTTGTGAGTTTTGCGAATGGATGCGCCGATGGTCTCCATGTCCAGGGGTTTGAGAGAAATTAGGTCGATTACTTCTGGATCGTAACCTTCTTTCACCAGGGCGGGCACGGCTTGCATGACGTGGTGTCGCATCCTCGAATATGTCACGATTGTGACATCTTTGCCCGATCGCACAATTTCTGCTTTGTCCAGCGGCACTAAATATTCTGTTTCTGGCAAATTTTCTTTGAGGTTGTAAAGAAGGACGTGCTCGAAAAACAGAACGGGGTTATCGTCGCGGATAGCTGATTTTAAGAGTCCTTTGGCGTTGTAGGGAGTCGAACAGGCGACTATTTTCAAACCCGGTACTGCTTGGAAATATGCTTCTAAGCGCTGGGAGTGTTCCGCGCCGAGTTGCCGGCCCACACCGCCGGGCCCACGAATTACCATTGGCATTTTGAAGTTGCCGCCCGATGTGTAGCGCAGCATTCCGGCATTGTTAGAAATTTGGTTGAAGGCCAGCAGCAAAAAGCCCATGTTCATGCCTTCGATGACCGGCCTCAGTCCCGTCATTGCTGCGCCTACTGCCAGGCCTGTAAAGCTATTTTCGGCGATCGGGGTGTCGAGCACTCTAAGTTCGCCGTATTTGTTGTAGAGGTCTTTGGTGACTTTGTAGGAACCGCCGTATTGGCCTACGTCTTCGCCGAGTACGAATACGGAGGAGTCGCGGGCCATTTCTTCGTCTAACGCCTCGCGGAGGGCGTTGAAAAGTAAGGTTTCTGCCATAGGAGGTTAAGCAATGATTGCAGGAGGGTCAGACTAGAATATTAACCTTTTGGGGGTGTCGATCTAGGAGTCGATCGCAAATTCGGCAGTCAAAACCTGAGATTTTGCCAATCTTTATCATAACATTTGTATTATGTCAATTAATATTTAAGTTAAAATAATACTAACTTGCCTGCCCACAGCAGAGGAATATTATGCTCCAGACAAAAAATCAACTCACTTTGGAAGAGTTTCTCACTCTTCCCGAAGGAGAAGGCGATATTACCTACGAACTGATTGACGAGCAAGCAGTACCGAAAATGTCACCTAAAAAATTTCATTCTCGCCTCACCAGAAGCCTAATAAAAATCCTCGAACAGTGGGGTGAGGAACGGGGAGAAATTGGTGTAGAATGGGCGGTAAGATTAACCAGACTTGGGCGAGACTGGGTGCCAGTACCCGATCTTTTATATGTTTCTTACCAACGCTTATCTCCCGACTGGAATCAAGATGAAGCTTGTCCTGTAGCCCCCGAATTAGTCATAGAAATTATTTCACCCGAACAAACTTTCGGTCAGTTAGCTGCTAAAGCGAGAGATTATTTAGATGCTAAGGTTTTGCGGGTTTGGGTAGTAGATAGCAAGGCGAGAAGCATTACAGTTTTTTACCCCGATGCAGCACCGCAGACTTATATGGGAGATACCCTATTAACAGATCCACTTTTTGATGGATTAGAATTTACTGCGCTCCAGCTATTTCAAATGGCAAAAATACCACTAACCTTCTCTTAGAACCCGGACTTCCTCTAGAAGTAGGGGTTCGGGATATTCGGTTTTTTTGAGCGAGGCTTACTTAATTGCTCATTAATTTGGCAACTCCACATAACAACTAACGAATAACTAATTACTAATGACTAATTTCAGCAAAATGTTTTTGCAGTAAATCGTGAATAAATCGATAACGCCGATCGCCAGTTTTTTGCAGCAACAAGCGATCGGCTGCTGCATCGAGAAAACGCCTGTAATCCCAAGGAATGTAGCCGCTAGACCACAGCACGAGGTGCAATATAAACCTTTCAATCCCCGGAATTCCCGGCAAAAAAGCATTAATTACCGCAGCAACAGCACCTGCAATTAATCCCCAACTTGACCCGGAGACTAGGCTGGCAATTAATCCTAAAATCACCCAAATCAGCCCGCCAAGCAGCTTAACTCCAAACTGATACTTGCGCCGTTCCTCCTCTGTTTGCAGCCAGCTAGACGGTATGCGATCAAGGTAAAATTCTTGAATTCCTTGCTGTTCCATCCTTCGGGCCAACCATCCCAGCCAGTGGCGAATTTGTTCCGGCCGCAGTTCCTTACCTCTGGGATACTGCTGGACTTGCCCGGTCATTTGGTGGCGAATATAGGCAGTTAACAGATATTTGCGCTGTTCTTCTGCGGAAGTTATGCGCTTCCAAGCTTCAATTAAAATATCATCGTAAGCCAGAGCCATCATGCTCAAAAGCAAGGGAGCTTTTGCTATTTTCAACAACTCCGGCTCGCGCTCAATGCTGTACCAAAGTTCGCGGCTTCTGGCTTCTAGCAGATAATTTTGAATTTTAGTTTCTGTTAAAGGTTTCAATAAAACCGCTGCTTGCAGGCGAAATCTAGTATCGCAGTTTTTGTAAGCTTCAAAACTGCTGCAAGCTACTAAATGTTTGGGTTTGAATTGGCTTTCAACAAACTGATTGATTGCTTGAATGCAGATATTTTGGCGGTGGGTTTCTACTTCGTCCAAGCCGTCAAGGAGAGGCAGCAATTTTTGTTCGGCAAGCCATTTTTTGCCGACAGCAGGAGAGATGCTGTATTTGAACTGAAGTTGAGCAATTAACCACTCTGCGATCGCCCCGGATTCTGCTTTCCATGATCCGAGTTCAAACAGCACTGGTACTGGCAAACTAACATCTTTTTGAGCGCGGGAAACTAACACGCGAGCTAATTCTAGCAGCGTCGTAGTTTTGCCTGCACCCGTGGCTCCCAAAATTACCAATTTGCCACCGCTGCGATCGAACACTTTAGCAATGCTGGCTTTGGGAGGAAGCCGAAAACTCGGACGGTTGCCGGCTTTCACTTCCACATCCCAACAGCGGTTAACACCAACAGGCGACGAGTCTTGGCTGAGGTTAGCCAGCACAGCAGCGTGCAAAGACTGCGATCGTCCTGCTTGGACTTCCTGCTTCACCTCCTCCAATAATCGATCGCGAGGCGGTTGTAATCTCAGAGGAATCAATTTTGACATTTTATGTACCTCGCGCTGAACGCTTACTTTCGCAAATTTGCGCGCAAATAACCCAGAGCAAGATTACCATCAGTATAGGCGTCCAGTATATATTGACTCAAATTATTGCGACAATTATGGATCTGAAATTTTATCTAAAAATCCTGACCCTGTGGCCCGCACTAGATATTTCCACTATAAATTAACTGGCGATCGCCTCAACTCCCAAACAAAAATTATTAGTATAGATACAGAGAGGGTTTTTTATGTCATTTACGAAGCGTCAAATCATCACAGTAAGCTTAGCAGGAGTGGCAACAGCGGTGGGAGTAGCTGTTGCAACTATACAGTCGGGTGCGATGAAACAATCCCATGTTCCCCTTGCAGAATCACCCGCATCCACCAGAAACCAGATTGCAGGCCCGACGAACAACCCTGAATCTCGGCCAGGAGTCCCTCCACGAAAAGTTGAGCCAGTAGTTGTCACACCGCCAAATTCGGGTTGCAAAATCAGCCAAGCTGTAGTCAGCGATCCGAATCCACCGCTAAATGTGCGATCGATCCCGCAAGTAAGGGGCAGCAACATAGTAGGACAACTTAAAAATAATACCTTTGTTTCAGTCGCCGAAGAACAAAACGGTTGGCTGCGAATTACCGATCCGCCCGGTTGGATTGCCAAAAACCGCACCGAAAGCAGTTGTTCTAACGTCACCCAGCAGATTAATTTTCAGCCGGGAGGAGATGAGGCAATTGTTAAAGGTCGAATTATCGGCGGCGGCAGCCACTCTTACCGGATTCGCGCCCGAAAAGGTCAAACAATGACTGTTAGAAATCGGAAAGATGTTTTTCCGCAAATTATAACTCCTCGGGGCCAACTTTTAGCTGGAAATCCTTATGAAGGCAATGAAACAGAGTGGACGGGAAAAGTGCCAGTAACAGGCAATTATACATTACAATTAGACTCTAATTTCCGGGGATACGAATACGAATTTTCGGTTCAATTGCGATAATTTTCCTGACATCTGTGGGATACAGCAGTGCCGTCTTCCTACCCGGATCTGCGACTTTTAATCAATAGTATAATTAAGGAATCGCCCCAAGGGATATATCAAGAATTGCAAATTTCTGCCAATCTTCCGAATCAAAGTGCCACCATTCGGTTGTGATACCGATAAATCCGTGTTTTTTCATCGCATCCTTAAGCACTTGACGATTTTTCCGAGATTCTGCGCTGCCGCCTTGATAATCTCCGTGAGCTTTTTCGGTAAAATCATCGTAAGGTGTAGGCATTTCTAATTCTTTGCCAGTGCGATCGACTAAAGTCAAATCAATAGCAGCACCGCGATTGTGCCGCGAACCCCTAGCAGGATTAGCAACATAGCGCGGATCTGGCCAAGCTTGCCACATTTGCTTAGTGACAGAGAAAGGCCTGTAGCAATCGTAAACTTTCAAACCCAATCCGATTTTTTCCAAATCTGTTTGAACTAGCCCTAACTGTTGAGCAACAGAACTTCTCAAGGCGCATTTCGATATAGGGTAAAGTTTTCGTTTCAAGAAATTGTTAGTAGTGGCGTACCGGATATCGAGACGAATGTTGGGATTTACGGTGCGGATGTCAACCAGTCGCGCGCCACTGGGAAGTTGACTCATGAAAATACTTTCAGGTACTACTGGGTTTGGTTCTGGTTGGGTAATTTGCACTTGTGGCGGCTCCTGGGCGCGGACAAATGTTATATGGTGCAGACCGATCGCACACAGCAACACTAGCATAAATGCGATTAAGTATTTTCCAAAACGATTAAATTTCATAGCTGTTGGGATTGTGAGTGTTAAAAAGTAGATTGAGGTCGTTGTTCTATGCTATAACCAATATTATGATGTCACCGTGACAGCAAGGGGAGCTATGAAAACTGCAATTTCACTTCCAGATTTAGTTTTTGAAGAAGCCGAGGCTTTGGCTAGTCAGTTAGGGTTATCACGCAGTGAGCTTTATACAAAAGCATTGCAGGCGTATCTGCGGCGACACAACCGCGAGCGAATTTTGAGCAAACTAAATCAAGTCTATTCTGAAGAGTCCTCTGAACTAGATCCAGTCTTGGCAAAGATGCAATTTATGTCCTTACCCCATGAGGATTGGTAATGTATCGCGGAGAAATTTGGTGGGCAAACTTACCCTCTCCAGTTGCTTCAGAACCTGGATATCGTCGTCCAGTTTTAATTGTTCAGGATGATACTTTTACTCAGAGTCGGATTAGCACTGTAATCGTCGTCATCATTACTTCTAATCTGCGGTTAGCGGAAGCACCAGGTAATGTCTCGTTACCGAGTAAAGCCACAGGTTTACCCAAGGATTCTGTGGCTAATATTTCTCAGCTTTTTACTGTGGACAAAACGTTTTTAATTGAGTGCATTGGCACAATCCCACAGGATTTACAGGAAGAAATAGATGAAGGATTACGATCGATCTTGTATCTTTAGTAGGAAATTCAAAAAATTTTTAAATTCCCAAGCGCTGATACACTAAATCTAAGTGCCTCAATTGATACTGCGGATCGAAACAATCATCAATTTCTTTGGTGGTCATCTTAGCTGTTACCCGATCGTCCTTAGCAATTAAATTGTAGAAATTGCCGCCCGGTTTGTTCCAAGCTTCGTGAGCACAAGATTGCACAATTTTGTAGGCTTCTTCGCGACTCGTGCCTTTTTCTACTAAGGCTAACATCACGCGCTGGCTGAAGATGACTCCGCCGTAAAGGTTCATGTTTCGCTTCATGTTTTCGGGATAGACTAGCAGGTGTTTTACTAAGTCTGTGGTTTCTACTAACATGAAGTGAGTGACAGTGGAACTATCGGGCAAAATCATCCGTTCTACGGAACTGTGAGAGATGTCTCTTTCGTGCCAAAGTGCAACGTTTTCTAAGGCTGCGACGGCATTGGCGCGCACGATTCTCGCCATCCCTGTGAGTCTTTCCGATCGAATCGGGTTGCGTTTGTGGGGCATGGCCGATGAGCCTTTTTGCCCTTTGGAAAAGAATTCTTCGACTTCGAGAACGTCGGTGCGTTGCAGGTTGCGAATTTCGACTGCAAAACGTTCGATCGATGCTGCTAAGAGTGCTAAGGTTTGGACGTATTCGGCGTGTCGATCGCGCGAAATGACTTGAGTGGATGCGGTATCGGGTTCGAGTCCGAGGTTTTGACAGGCGATCGCTTCAATTCGCGGGTCAATATTAGCATAGGTTCCGACTGCGCCGGAGATTTTACCGACTGCAATCGACGATTGCAAATTCACTAATCGGTCGCGGTTGCGAAAGACTTCTGCCAGCCATCCTGCTAGTTTAAAGCCAAAGGTGATGGGTTCGGCGTGAATTCCGTGCGATCGGCCAACCATGACGGTATTGCGATGCTGTTGAGCCTGATAGCGAATAGCTTGACTCAATTCTTCGACACGTTCTAACAAGATATTGACGCTAGCGACTAATTGCAGCGCCAAAGCAGTATCGAGCACATCGGAACTGGTTAAGCCGAGGTGGATGTAGCGGCCGGCATCGCCTACATATTCGTTGACATTTGTCAAGAAAGCGATCATGTCGTGGCGGACTTCGGCTTCAATTTCGAGGACTCGTTTGGGGTCAAAATTAGCCTTAGCTTTGATTTCTTCGACTGCGGCGGCGGGGATGTAGCCGAGTTCGGCTTGAGCTTCGCAGACAGCGATTTCTACTTGCAGCCAGCTTTTCAGTTTGGCGGTTTCAGTCCAGATGTTGCCCATTTCGGGCAAAGTGTAGCGCTCTATCACGGTGGGAGTTGGGGAATGCGATCTGACTATTGTACCTCTGCGCGGCATCCGTCTTGAGTCGGGAGGGGGAATTTCGGGCGATCGAACTTTCCACATATGTGACACATCGTCCGTAGACCGATCGTCCGCAGAGACTGAAAATTGGCAGATGAGTCGATCGAAACAGAAGATTCTGCGTGCTTTAGGTCATCTCGTAAAGCAACGCAGGACAGCGTTGGGAATTTCGCAAGAGGAGCTTGGAATGCGGGCTAATTTAGACCGCACCTATATATCTGGAGTCGAACGCGGAGTCAGAAATCCGTCCATCACTGCAATTGCAAGTCTAGCTAGCGGCTTGGGCACAACAGTTTCCAATCTTCTCGAAAATCTAGAAATAGAAGCGGAAAATATAGAGTGAGCAATCAAGATTTAGCAGGAACAATTAAAGCTCAATTAAAACAAGACTCAACTCAATTCAGAGTCTTTAATCTTCTCTCAGACCAAAAATGGCACTGTCGGGAGTGCGAAGGCAAACAGATAGCCTCAGCTCAATATGCTGGCGGTGGCGGAATTCAGGGATTGCAGCGCGGAACAAGGAAGCGCCCCGGTCTGGTTATTGTAACAGAAAAGAGATACTGTCAAACTTGTCAGGCAACACGTTTGGGCGATTTGTGGACAGGAGAAATTAAATCAGCAAATTCTGCTGCTAACATACCCGCTTCTCTGGTAAAAAGAATTCTCGAAGTTTACTTTTATACAGATGTAATCGAACAGAGAAAACGAGCAGCTCATGAGTTAGTAATTGACCATAGATTCCCAATGGAGCGTTGGGGAGATAATGAGCCACCACACCTGGCATCTATGAGCGAATCTGAAATCAAGGCAAAGTTTCAGTTGCTCAAAAAAGATGCTTCAGGCAATCACAATCTTCTAAAATCTCGAAGTTGCGAACGCTGCATCAAAACAGGGAAAAGAGGCACACCTTTCGGAATCAAGTTTTGGTATGAAAGAGGCGAAGACTGGCCTTCCATACATCAGCGCGGCGCTGAAGCTGAGGAAGGCTGCACAGGATGCGGTTGGTATGATTTTGAAACTTGGCGAAATGCTCTCAATCAAAAACTAGCTGAATCTGTTCGGGATGTTTAACAGTAACTAAGCTAGGTTTGTTAAGTGCAATATCAGTCAAGTATGGAATAAGTGCAAAACCGATACACTCTGCTAAACGAGGCGGCACCGCATTGCCAATTTGCCACATAGCCTTTTTCATTGAACCTTCAAAAATAAATGAATCCGGGAAAGTTTGCAATCTAGCCATTTCGCGAGCTGAAATCACCCGATTGAGATAAGGATGAATATGAGTGCCGCCGTGATTTTCTTTAACAGTCATGCTCGGTTTTCCCGGATACTGTCGCTTGAAAGCATCGGCGTAGCTTTCATACAAAGAACCGCCTGGTGGAACTTTAGCAAGTCTTTCCATGTACTGAACAGAATGACGAGTCCATTCGTGGTTGATTTCTGGGATGGGAGTATACTCTGGTAAATCATTAATTGCTGACTCAATCGCTTTGTATTGTTCTGGCAACAATTGCGGCTTCGGATATGGATTTTGCATCCCAAATCTATTGGCAATAAAAATGGCTCGCGGCCGGATTTGCGGGACTCCATAGGCGGCTGATTCCAGAACAGCAACGGACATATGGGGATAGCCAATTTCCTGAAAAGCCTCGCAAATGGCTTGCTTAACAGCTCCTTTTTGTATAGTCAGTATTCCGGGTACGTTTTCCATGACAACATACCAAGGACGTATTTCAGAGACCACGCGGACAAACTCTCTAAAGAGGCGATTTCGAGGGTCATTGGGGTCGCGTTTTCCTGCAACTGAGAAGCCTTGACACGGCGGCCCGCCTACAACAACATGAACTTCAGGCGAACCAATTTCAGCGAGCAACTTTGGGGTATTTAAGTTTTTTATATCGTCGCACAAGTGATAGCAATCGGGAAAGTTTTTTGTATGAGTTGCCGAGGCGATCGCATTAATTTCAACACTTGCTACTGGTCGAAAACCTGCTTGCAATAAACCTTGGGTCATGCCGCCCGCACCGCAAAAAATATCTACAAATGTATAGTCTGATTTGGACAGTGAATGAGATTCAATATCAATGAATATCTTGTAGGGGTCGCAGTCATTTGCTTCTAGTTCGCGTTGGATGCGTTCGTAGCGCCCTAATTTTGCTTTCTTCTGCTTTTTGGCAGGAATTGGTTCTTCCTCGTTTGAGAATAAAGACAGTTGTATTGCTTCCATTTTATATTTGTTTACTGCATTCTATCTGATGTTGCCCACTTGGGTCAGGGTGTAGGGATCGATCGCGCTTGGAGTCGGAGAGTGCGATCGTCCTATTGTACATCTGCGCGGGGATGCAAGACTCAGAAACCCTGTTTCTGAAAGCAACCAGGTTTTTGTAGTTTGGGCGAGCCGCTACAATATGCTAAACCTCGTTAGCTGGCATTCTTCTCTATTCGCCAATAAATGGTTCCAAATGAATAGCCATTAATATTTTGGCTTGACTTCGCTCTTGAGTGCATTTACTCAAAAAGTATTGCCGTTTTCAGGGTTATTCGCTAGAATAGCCAACCTGTCAAGTAAAAACCTCCCACCAACAAGACAGACATTTCCCACATCTGCTTATGACCATTGCCTATACTCCACCTTGGCTGCTGAACAACGGCCTATTAATGACGTTGTACACCGCATTAAGGGCTAGTCGCCGTTGGGAAAAGACCATCCCTTACCCAGAGCCCCCTTACCGAGAACACATCTTTACTGGTGCCTGTGGAGTCCCGATTTTCGGCCTTGTTGCCATCCCCGAAAATCCCCGATATACCATTGTCGGCACTTACGGCATTACTGGCGATCTGGATAATCAATGGTATCTCAAGCTACTAGGCCGTAAAGCCTATGCCCAAGGCTGTGCAGTGGTATTATTTGACTGGCGAGCTCACGGCAAAACTGCCCAACTCTCTCCCACCCTGACTTCTGATGGCTTATACGAAGGCGAAGATTTCGTTCGGATTGCTGCCGCTGCTAAAGAAATGGGATGTCCCGCCCCTTTTTGGTTCACGGGTTATTCCCTGGGCGGACAATTAGCCTTGTGGGCCGTAAAATCAGCTCAGACGATCGCAGATTGGGGGCCGGACTTAGGGATCGAAGAGTCAGAACTAGCAGGCGCGGCGGTGATTTGCCCCAGCTTGGACTCGAACCGTTCTCTGTCTTATCTAGTTAAAGATGAGTGGGGGAAATTTTTAGAAAAGGCGATCGCGCGACAGTTAAAAAAACTAGCAAAACAAATCGCTAAAGCACATCCAGGGGCGATCGATCCTGCCGCTATTGCACGCGCCAACAGCATTTGGGGCTTTGACAATGAACTGGTAATTGGCCCGTTAGGTTTCTCCTCTGTGGAAGAATACTATGACGCTAGCAGCGCTCTACACATTTTGCCTCACCTCAAAAAACCCACTTACATCCTTTATGCAGCGGATGATCCGATGTTTGATCCGGTGCTTGTCTCTGAGTTGCAAGCCATTGGCGCGAACAATCCTGCCTTAGAATTAGTGGTGACAGCCTACGGCGGTCATGTTGGGCATATCAGTAGTAAACGTTGTCAGCATCAATTTGGTGATAGCGATCGGTGGTGGGCATGGAATCGGATTTTACAGTGGTTCGATGCCTTGAGTGTTGATTGAGATTATCAAATAAAACCAGAAAACTCCTCGGCAATAGTTGCGGGGAGGAAAGGATTAGGGGGTTTAATCCCTCCAGTCCAGAACCTTGAAACTATTTCGCAAAAACACTAGACATCTCGGCACAAGCTGAATGGATCACTGGGACACAATTGTGCATAATTTGCACAGCCGCTTGATTTCACCTTGATGTGACGGTCGCATAAGGATTAGAAGCAATTATAGTTAATAACTGGTGAATAAATATCGATTAACTTATTCGTTTTTTTGAGAATAGTGTCAGCTATTAACTAGGTAAAACAAAAGCTCCAACTCTCAGGGTAAGAGCATCTTAATCAGGCTTGACACAAGCACTTGAGAATCTGCATCATATAGTCATCATTCATCGCCGCTCGTTTCTTTTTTTGTCGCAAACTACGTCGGAGAGTCGTTTCTTGATTGATGGCATTAAGTGCCATTCGTCTTAGAAGAGCCAAGTTTTGAGGGCTCTCCTGAACTTATGGTTATAAGTTTATCTAATCAGACCAGCAAGCTAATACGCGATTCCTAAAATTATTAAAA